>JAYSWK010000564.1:0-7423 GCA_043718085.1 Rhodobacterales bacterium | reverse complement strand
GATGAGTTTGCATGGAATCGAAAAACGCTGCCTCTCGCATTCGCTCGAACGCGCATTTCGATGAGTTTGTTTCCATGAAACCTCATCCCGCTCTAAGGTCGCTTTGGACCGTGCGGCGATGGGCGGACTGGTTGTGAAACGGCGTCCAGCGGTGCGGCGTGGCATAGACCGACATGACCTGATCGGGGTCATAGGCCAGAAGGTGGCGCAGCAGGGAAAAATAATCGCGGTCGCTTTCCTCTTCAAAGCCCACGGCAAAGGTGCACAGGCCAATCATCCCATGCCGGCGCAAAAGCTGGATCGCCTGGGCATCCTTGGCCCGGCTGCCGCCCTTTTTCACCGTGGCCAGGGTCGCCTCATCCGTGCCTTCCAGCCCCATCAGAAAGCGGATGCAGCCCGCCTGTTTGGAAAGGTGCAGGATGTCGGCGTCGCGCACGATGTCATCGGCGCGGGTCGATCCGACGATGGTGACCTTGACGCGCTGGGCGATCGGCGCCTGAAGAAACTCTTTCCAGGCGCGGCGCGACGAGGTCGTGTTTTCATCGGCAAGATTGATCAGCTCGACCCCCTTTTCGCGCACGAGCCAGGCGATTTCTGCGGCAAATTTCTGCGGATCGCGGTGGCGCCAGCGGGTCCAAAAGCCGCGCTGGCCGCAATAGGTGCACAAGCGCGGGCACCCGCGCGAGAATTGCATCACGACAGCACGCTTGCCGCCCCAATAGGAATAGCGTGTGAAATCAATCAGCTCCCACCCGGTTCTATAGGCATCAAGATCGGCGATCATCGGGGCTGCCGGGGTGGCATGGGGCACGCCGTTGCGGCGAAAGGCGATGCCGGGGACGGTCGCAAGCGGTTGGTTCGCGGCCATGGCCGTTACAAGGGCCAAGGCGGTGTCCTCGCCTTCGCCACGCACGATGATGTCGATCTGGGGGGCCTCGGTCAGGATGTCTTGCCAATGATAGCTTGGATATACCCCGCCATAGATGATGATCAGATCCGGCATTCGGTGCTTGAGCATCCGGGCAAGTTCCAAAACCGTGGGATGGGCCGAGGTCGAACCGGAATGGCCGATCATGACCAGATCCGGCTGGCCGCGCAGCACGTCGAACACGACCAGCGGCAGGGGGGTGTTGGCCGGATCGGCATTGACCAGCCGCAGCGCATGGCCCGCGTCGATCAAGGGTCCGCCCAGCGACAAAAGGCCAAGCGGCGGCAGGTTTTCGCGTGGCACGCGAGAGCCTATCGCGGTATGAGGCGGGTGAAGCAGGGTGATGCGCATGGGATCCTCCGGTATGGTCGGGCCATGAGTGCCGCCCTGTCGTGCAGAACTGCCGGAGCGTTGGATGAGGTTTTGTGTAGCCATTGACGGGCCGGCGGCTGCGGGCAAGGGCACGATTGGCCGGGCGCTGGCGCAGCGGTTCGGTTTCGCCCATCTGGATACCGGGCTTTTGTACCGCGCCGTGGCGGTGCTGGGGGGCGATCCGGTGGCGGCGGCCCGGGGGCTGCGGCCCGAGGATTTGAACCGTCCCGGTCTGCGCAGCCTTGCGGCAGGCCAGGCCGCGTCACGCGTGGCAGCCATTCCAGAGGTGCGTGAGGCGCTGGTGGAATTTCAGCGCCGCTTTGCCGCCCAAAAGGGCGGTGCGGTGCTGGACGGGCGCGATATCGGCACGGTGATCTGCCCAAAGGCCGAGGTAAAGCTTTATGTCACGGCCAGCCCTGCCGTCC
Organism: Rhodobacterales bacterium; assembly: GCA_043718085.1. Taxonomy (GTDB): domain Bacteria; phylum Pseudomonadota; class Alphaproteobacteria; order Rhodobacterales; family Rhodobacteraceae; genus Stagnihabitans. The sequence continues at coordinate 5,698 of JAYSWK010000564.1, read as the reverse complement.
GCGCCCATCGGCGCTGGCTGGAATTGGGCGGCGACGAAGCGCAGGTTCTGGCCGAGGTGAAAGAGCGCGATCAGCGCGACATGGGGCGTGCGACCGCGCCCCTGAAACCCGCCCCGGATGCCGTGGTGCTGGACACATCGGTGATGAGCATTGACGCTGCGGTGCAGGCTGCGATTGATGTGGTGCAAAGGCATATGGGGGGCTGAGGATGCAGATATCGGATCTGACGGGCAAGGCCGTGCTGATCACGGGCGCCTCCACCGGGATCGGGGCCGCCGTGGCGCGGGAATTTGCCCGACAGGGGGCTTGGGTCGGTTTGCACTACAACGCCTCTGACGCCGCCGCGCGGGATGTGGCGGCCGAGATTGCGGCGGCGGGGGGCAGGGTCGCCCTGATCCGGGCCGACATGTCCAGCGGCGACGGTGCGCGCGCCGCCGTGGATCAGGCTTTGGCGGCGTTCGGGCGGTTGGACGGGCTGATCAACAATGCCGGCGGCATGGTGCGGCGCGTGGCCTATGCGCAGGCCAGCGAAGCGGATTACGACGAGATCATGGATCTGAATGCGCGCTCGGTTCTGGTGGCATCGGGTGCTGCGATCCCGCATCTGAAGGCGGCGGCCAGGGATGGGGCGGGCGGTTTCATCATCAACACGACCTCGATTGCCGCGCGCAACGGGGCGGGCGGCGGGGCGGGGCTTTACGGATCGGCCAAGGCCTTTGTGTCGAATGTGACGCGGGGCATGGCCAAGGAGTTGATCCCCTTTGGCATCCGCGTCAATGCCGTCTCGCCCGGTGTCATCGCCACGGCCTTTCATGAACGCTATTCGACGGACGCCCAGATGGCGGCCATGGTGGCGACCATTCCGCAGGGCCGGGCCGGGGTGGCCGAGGATTGCGTGGGGGCCTATCTGTTTCTGGCCAGCGCGGCACTGTCGGGCTATGTTGTGGGCCAGGTGATCGAGGTCAATGGCGGGCAGTTGATGCCGTGAGGGCCAACAAAAATCTTCGAAGATTTTTGCAAATTTCTTCGAAGAAATTTGGCGGCGCGACAATCACAAGCCAGCTAAATCGTCTTGAAACAACGACTTGGACGCAATTTCACGCGTGAAATCCCTCAGGTGCCGTGCGCCTCGTCCGCTTCGTAAGCCTCGATGACGCGGCCGACCAGGGGGTGGCGGACGACGTCCTTGGAGGTGAAGTAGTTGAAGCTGACGCCCTTGACCCCTTTCAGGATCCGCTCGGCCTCGGCCAGGCCCGAGGTGGTGCCGCGCGGCAGATCGACCTGGGTCCGGTCGCCCGTGATGACCATGCGGCTGCCCTCGCCCAGACGGGTCAGGAACATCTTCATCTGCATCGAGGTAGCGTTCTGTGCCTCGTCCAGCACCACGAAAGCGTTGGAAAGGGTTCGGCCCCGCATGAAGGCGAGGGGGGCGATTTCGATGCGCTTTTCCTCGATCAGTTTCTGCACCTGCTTGCCGGGCAAAAAGTCGTTCAGCGCGTCATAAAGCGGCTGCATATAGGGGTCGACCTTTTCCTTCATGTCGCCCGGCAGAAAGCCCAGCCGCTCACCCGCTTCGACGGCCGGGCGGGCCAGGATGATCTTTTCCACCGCGCCCGAGATGAACATGGTCACGCCGACAGCCACGGCGAGATAGGTCTTGCCCGTGCCCGCCGGGCCGATGCCAAAGCCCATTTCGTGCGAAAAGAGATTGGCGACGTAAGCCTTTTGCGCCTCGGTCCGCGGCTCGACCCCGCGTTTGCGGGTGCGCAGTTCCGAGGGTGCCCCATGAAACATTTCGATCTGTTCTTCGCTGCGGGCGTCGCTTGCCATGGGCCGTCCCAGTCTGATCGCGCCATCGACATCACCGGCCGACACGCCGCGACCCGCTTCAAGCCGCGCATAAAGCCCGCGCAGCACGGCGGCCGCCTGTTCGCGCGCCGATTTGTCGCCGATGACCGCCAGCCGATTGCCCCTTCGCAGAACGTGAACCCCCATTTGATGTTCGACCTGAGCCAAGTTGCGATCAAACTCGCCGCACAGATCAATCAAAAGCCGATTGTCAGGAAATTCGAGTGTGGTTTCCACAACATCTTCGGGACGGGTCGGGGGGGTCAGCGCGCTGATACCCAAAGGGCTCTCCTTCCGAGCGAGGGGGGCACGACTAGATGCGGTGCATCTGCCGGGCCATAACACAAGTTTGAGCCGCAAGTGCCGTTCTGGCAAGCACGATTTGCGATTTCACCCAGTGTTGCAAAAGACCGTAAACATCCTGTGACGATTTGGGCGCGCTGGAAAAAGGAAAGCCGCAGGCGAGGCTGCGGCTTTCGGAAATGTTCAAGCACCGTCAGTTCGTCTGATGGCTTCCGGGAACCCAATCGCGCATGCCCGGGCTTTGGGACTGGTAATTGCCCAGGACCGTGCCGGGCGGATAAAGCCCGTTGCAGACCGGCAGACCTGAAACAGGGTCGTAGCGGCGGCCGGAATAGCCCTCGATCCCGTCGTCGATGATCCAGCCTTGGCAGCCGTCGGGGTCATAGGCGATGGCGGCATCGCCGTCGACCAACAGGCCCTGATCATGGCCAGTGTCATAGGCCGTGGCGATGACCGTATCCGGCCCCTGCTGATAGGGTCCAAGACCCTCGGTGCAACCCGACAGCAAGAAAGCCACGGCCAAAAAGCCCGGAATGGATGTGATTTTGATCATTTGGGTCACCACCTATAACAAACGACTTCGACACGGCGGTTCTGCTGCATCCCGGCAGCGGTTCCGTTACTGGCAACAGGTTGGCGTTCCCCATAGCCAATCTGACGTTCGACCACGGCGCCGACCGAGCGGGCCACATCGCCCACGGCCGTGGCGCGGCGCTGGGACAGGCTCATGTTGTATTCATCCGAGGCACGGCTGTCGGTATGGCCATAGATCGCGTAACCAAAGGCCCCCGATTTCTTGAAGAAATCATACAAGCGGCGGCGGCCGGATTTGGTCAGCTTGGCGCTGTCGGTTGCGAAAAGCGTGTCGGTGTTTTCAACCAGGCAGGTATTCTTCTTGAGGCATTTTGCGCGGCCCGTCTTGGGATCGACGCGGTCCAGCATATAGCCTTCGACCCCACCATCGGCCCACCAATGCATGCATCCGTCGTCATCGACCCAGATGCCCCATTCAATCTTTCCGGTAACTTGCGGCGCCTGTTGCGCCATCGCCATGCTTGCCCCAAAGACGCCAGCCGCCAGGGCCGTCGCCCCAAAAGCCAATCTAAGGGACCTGGAAACGTTTTTCAAAACCGAAGCCTCCAATTACACACTGAACATAACTTTGACACAGAAATGCCGCCGAGATATCGCGAAGTAAAGAAAAATCTTCGTATCCATTTGAAAATGAAAGATAATTGTCCCGCACCCGGAACCAAATTCACAATATGCAATGGATTGGTGCCGACGGGGAAACGCCCTGCCACAGTCCTGCCGCAATTGATCAGAGCGATATCTTGACGCCGGCCAGGGAATTGGATGCGGCGCCTGAAATGCGGACCCGGACCATCTGTCCGACTTGGCCATCCGAATCATCGACGTGAACGGCGTGCAAGTGGTCCGACTTGCCGACCATCTGACCTGCCATCCGGCCCGGCTTTTCGTACAGAACCGAAACCTCGCGGCCCACCATCGTCTCTTGGACAGCGCGCTGCTGGACCGTGATCAGGGCCTGTATTTCATGCAGCCTTGCATCGGCCACCTCGCCCGGAACCTCGGGGCGCTCGGCTGCGGGGGTGCCGGGGCGCGGCGAATATTTGAACGAATAGGCCATGCCAAAACCCACGGCGCGGATCAGATCCAGGGTCGCCTGATGATCGGCATCCGTCTCGCCGGGAAAACCTGCGATGAAATCCGAGGACACCAGGATATCGGGGCGGGCAGCGCGGAAGCGGTGGATCAGCTGCAGATATTGTTCGGCCGTGTGCTTGCGGTTCATGGCCTTCAGCACGCGGTCCGACCCCGATTGCACAGGCAGATGCAAATAGGGCATCAGCTTGGCCTCATCGCCATGGGCGGCGATCAGATCGTCTTCCATGTCGTTGGGATGGCTGGTCATGTAGCGGATGCGCGCCAGACCGTCCAATGCGGCCAGGTCGCGGATCAACCGGGCCAGACCGTAGCCCGTGGCATGATAGGCATTCACGTTCTGCCCCAGAAGCGTGATGTCACGCACGCCTTTGGCCACAAGGTCGCGCGCCTCGGCAAGGATGCGATCCACCGGGCGCGACACTTCGGCACCACGGGTGTAAGGCACGACGCAAAAGGCGCAAAACTTGTCGCACCCTTCCTGGACGGTCAAAAAGGCCGAGGGGCCACGGGTCGCACGGCCCTGGACCAGAAGATCGAACTTGTCTTCCGTCGGAAAATCGGTGTCCACGGTCTTGCCGACGCCGCGCGCCATTTCAGGCAGGCGGTGATAGGACTGCGGCCCCACGACCAGATCGACCAAAGGCATGCGGCGCTTGATTTCCTCGCCCTCGGCCTGGGCCACGCAACCTGCGACGCCTATCTTCAAGTCAGGGCGCGCGGCCTTCAGGGGGCGCAGGCGGCCAAGATCGGAGAACAGCTTTTCTGACGCTTTCTCGCGTATATGGCAGGTGTTCAAAAGCACCATATCGGCGTCTTCGATCACGTCGGTCGACACATAGCCTTCGCCGCCCATGGCCTCGGCCATGCGCTCGCTGTCATAGACGTTCATCTGACAGCCATAGGTCTTGATATAGAGCTTCTTGGGCCCTGCGGCGTTTGCGGTCATCTCGTCCTCTGCTGCGCGGCTTATGCCAAAAATTGCGGCCCTGCAACGAGAGGTGGCCTTGTCTTCGCAAAATGCTTAGCCTCTTCATGCCATTCAGGGAAAGAAACCAAGGGCCAACCGTCAGATGAGATATGCTTCGCTCGACCAGTTCGTGACGGAAGGGGCCAAGGCCCTGGTCAAGGGGCCCCTGGCCCTGGTGATGGCTGAAGACGAAGTCGAGGTGGCAACCACGCTGCAGCACAATCTGGACGCGGGCTTTGCCCAGGTGGTGTTGCTGGCCCATGACGGCATTCCGGTCGCGCCGGACCTGGAGGCGCGGGTGCATCGTGTGACGTTCGACACCCATGCCGACAGTGCCATGGTGACGGCGGTCAATCAGATGATCAAGGCGGCCCCGGGTTTGTGGATGTATTACTGTTACAACGGCGAATATCTGTTCCACCCGTTTTGCGAGACGCGCAACATCCGCGAGATGCTGGCCTTTCACAGCGAAGAGCGGCGCGATGCCGTGCTGAGCTATGTGATCGACCTGTATGCCGACGATCTGAACCGCTTTCCCAATGCGGTGTCGCTGGAACAGGCCCATCTGGACCGGTCAGGCTATTACGCGCTGGGACGCCCGGACCCGGCCAATCACAACCATCCGCGCGAACGCCAGCTGGATTTCTTCGGCGGTTTGCGCTGGCGGTTCGAAGAGCATATTCCCCTGGCGCGGCGCAAGATCGACCGGATCGCCCTGTTCCGCGCCAAGCCCGATCTGGAGCTGCGGCCGGATTTCACCTTTTCGGACGAGGAATACAACACCTACGCCTGTCCTTGGCATCACAACATCACCACGGCCATCGCGTCGTTCCGCACGGCCAAGGCTTTGCGCAGCAATCCCGGCTCGATGTTCGACATCCAGACATTCCA
>JAYSWK010000563.1:0-2979 GCA_043718085.1 Rhodobacterales bacterium | reverse complement strand
ACGCCACAGAAAATCGGGCTTGCGCAACGCCGCCAGCGACCGGGCGTTATAGGGATCCAGGATCAGATCCTCTGGCGTGCGGTCGAAGGCGATCTGGTTAAGCAAGGGTCCGCTCGAAAGGGGTGAAATCGGTAGGGCTTGGGTTGTTCGCCCCAAGTCTTACCATGGGTTGTGTACTTTTCCAGTGCTCACAGCAACAGCTGCCGTTCCCTTTCCGTCCTGTTGGTGCTTTTGTATCGCCGGGGGCAGGAGCATATGGATAGATGGACGACGCCGTAACGCCGATGATGGCGCAATATCTGGATATCAAGGCGCGCTATCCGGGCGCGATCCTGTTTTACCGGATGGGCGATTTCTTCGAGATGTTCTTTGACGATGCCGTGGCCGCCGCCGAGGCGCTGGACATCGCCTTGACCAAACGCGGCACCCATCAGGGCGCGCCCATCCAGATGTGCGGCGTGCCGGTTCATGCCTCCGAAGGCTATTTGCTGACCCTGATCCGCAAGGGGTTTCGCGTCGCCATTGCCGAACAGTTGGAAGACCCGTCCGAAGCCAGGAAGCGCGGCTACAAAGCCGTGGTGCGGCGCGATGTGGTCAGGCTGGTGACACCGGGCACCTTGACCGAGGACAGCCTGCTGGAGGCGCGGCGCAACAATTATCTTTGCGCCATTGCCTTTGTGCGCGACGAGGCGGCGCTTGCCTGGGCCGATATCTCGACCGGCGAATTAAGGGTCAGCCCCAGCTCGATGCTGCGGCTTGGGCCGGACCTGGCGCGTCTGGCCCCGCGCGAGGTGCTTGTATCCGAGGCAAATCAAGCGGATTTGGCTGGAACAGTCTCTGAATCCGGGGCGTCCTTGACGGAGCTGGCGCGGGGAAGTTTTGACAGCACCAGCGCCGAGCGGCGTCTTTGTGCCTTGTTTGGCGTGGGCTCGCTGGATGCCTTTGGCGCGTTCGGCCGGGCAGAGGTGGCCGCCATGGGGGCGCTGGTCGATTATCTTGACCTGACCCAGCGCGGCAAGCTGCCCCTGCTGCAGGTGCCGCAGCGCGAATTGCCCGGTGGCGCACTGCAGATCGATGCGGCGACGCGGCGCAATCTGGAGATTACATCGGCGCTGTCGGGCGGGCGGGAAGGCTCGCTGCTGGCCGCGATGGACCGGACCGCAACGGCCGGTGGCGCGCGCCTGATGGAGCGGCGTCTGTCCAGCCCGTCTTTGGATCTTGGGGTTGTGCAGGCGCGACTTGGGGCCGTGCGGCATTTGGTTGGCCAAAGCGGTCTGCGGCACGCCTTGCGCGATCTTCTGCGGCAGGTGCCGGATATCGACCGGGCCCTGTCGCGGCTGGCGCTGGACCGTGGCGGGCCGCGCGATCTGGCATCGGTCCGCAACGGCCTGACTCAGGCCGAGGCGCTGGCGGCACACCTGACCCATGTCCCCGAGATTTTGGCCGGGGCGGCGCTGGCCCTGCAAGGATTTGGCGATCTGGTGGCGCTGCTGGACCGGGCTTTGGTGGCGGAACCGCCCCTGTTGGCGCGGGATGGTGGATTTGTCGCCACAGGCTTTGACCCCGAACTGGATCAGACGCGGAAACTGCGGGACGAAGGGCGGGGCGTCATCGCCGTGATGCAGGCCGAATTCATTCAAATCACTGGCGTCGCCAGCCTGAAGATCAAGCATAACAATGTCTTGGGCTATTTCATCGAAACGACTGACACCCATGCCGCGCGGATGCTGGCGCCGCCGCTTTCGGACCGGTTCATCCACCGCCAGACCACCGCCAATCAGGTGCGCTTTACGACGGTTGAGCTGAGCGCGCTGGAAAGCCGGATCCTGAATGCCGCAAACCTGGCGCTTGAGGTCGAAAAGCGCCATTTCGAGGCGGTGCGCCAGGCGGTGCTGGGGCAGGCGGGGCCGATAGGGGCGGCCGCGCGCGCTTTGGCCGAAATTGACCTTGCTGCCGCCCTGGCCGAACTGGCCGTGGCCGAGAATTGGGTTGAACCCGTGGTCGACATGAGCCGCGCATTCGAGGTGACGGGCGGGCGGCATCCGGTGGTGGAGCGCGCGTTGAGGCGGCAGGGTGGCGGGGCCTTTGTGGCCAATGACTGCCATTTGTCCGCTGGCGAGACCCCGGCGATCTGGCTTCTGACCGGGCCGAACATGGCGGGGAAATCGACCTTCCTGCGCCAGAATGCGCTGATTGCCCTTTTGGCCCAGATGGGCAGTTTCGTGCCTGCCGTATCCGCGCGCATCGGTCTGGTCAGCCAGTTGTTCAGCCGGGTCGGGGCCTCGGACGATCTGGCGCGGGGGCGGTCGACCTTCATGGTCGAGATGGTCGAAACGGCGGCGATCCTGAACCAGGCCGACGACCGGGCGCTGGTCATTCTGGACGAGATCGGGCGCGGCACGGCGACCTATGACGGCCTGTCCATTGCCTGGGCCACATTGGAACATCTGCAGAGCGTCAATTGCTGTCGCGCCTTGTTTGCCACCCATTACCACGAGATGACCGCCCTTGCCGGCAAGTTGGCGGGCGTCGAGAATGCCACGGTCACGGTCAAGGAATGGGACGGCGACGTCATATTTCTGCACCAGGTGCGCAAAGGGGCGGCGGATCGATCCTATGGCGTGCAGGTGGCACGGCTGGCGGGTCTGCCACAGGTGGTGATCGAGCGGGCAAAAGTGGTGTTGCAGGCCCTGGAAGCCGGGGAGCGGCAGGGGGCGGGGCAGAAGGCCGTGATCGACGATTTGCCGCTGTTCCGGGCGGCACCCGCGCAGGTGCCAAGGGTGGTGGCCCGGCAATCCGCCGTGGAAGATCGGCTGAAAGAGCTTTTGCCGGACGAGTTGAGCCCCAAGGAAGCCCTGGCCCTGATCTATGAGTTGCGCGATTTGATGGCGGGAAAGTGATGGTCGGGGCTTGCCCCGACCTACACGATCTGGCCTGTCACCCTTGGGTGTTGGACGATACGCCGACCTGGGCCGGGCG
>JAYSWK010000562.1:0-2980 GCA_043718085.1 Rhodobacterales bacterium | reverse complement strand
CATGGCGCCAAACTGGCACGGGACCCTTGGGGCAGACAAGGGCTTTGCGGCCGTCCAGATCTGGACACTTTTGAAATCACTGTAAAATCAATCGGTTGGTTTCCAAAAATTTACCCGTCGGTAACTTTTCGGGCAAACATCCCCAGAATTGACCCGGTCCCATCCACCCTTAGCCTGGCGTCCTGGTCAGGCATTCGAACGCCCCGCCGATCCAGGGCGCATAGCGCCGCCATTTTTGCGAACTGCCCTGATAGACCGGCTGCCGGATCTGGATGTTTGAGGCCGTCTTGACGGCGCGCCGGTTGTCTTGGGGCGACAGGCAATCATCGCACCAATCCAGCCCAAGTTCGGCAATCAGGCGGCGGGTCTGGCCATCCTGATCCTGTGTCAGCGCGTCATAATCGACCTCGACGATCCGCCCCGGATATTGCGCGGACCAGAATTTCATCAGATCCTGATACATCCGGAAATACTCGATAAGATCGCCCAGATCATTGTTGTAACCGATCCGGTCGCCATTGAATTTCAACATGAAATTCGACCACAGCGTGGCGGCCGGATCGCGGGTGACATGCACGATCCGGGCCTCGGGCATGGCATTGACGATCAGGCCAAGCCCCAGAAAGTTGTGCGGCATCTTGTCGGTCACATGGCGCCGCCCGCGCGCCAGATTGCTGACCCGGGCCAGATAGGCCGCACGGAACGCCTGTAACGCTTGCGACGTGACCGGCACGCGACCCTCGACCAGTTCAGAGCCAAGGCGCAACACCGTGCCCAGCTCTCCCGCGCCCGAGACATCGAGATGGGCCGAGATGATCTGTTCGATCAGCGTTGTGCCGGACCGTGGCATGCCCAGAATGAAGATCGGCACCACATCGGATGGCGCATTGGCGCTGGCTCGGCCCACAGCATCCAATCCGGGGGCCGCCTGCTTGATGGCGGCAAAAATCGCCCGGTCCCTGGCGATGTCATAGTGCAGAATGTCCTTGTGCAGCGCATGGCCCTTTTGCAGGCAGGCAAAGGCCTGATCAAATCTGCCCGCACGGTCGTGCAGATTGGCAAAGGCAAAGGACAACATGCAAAGATCTTCCTTCGACAAGGTGCCCGCGCCCTGCAACGCCGCCATGTGCCGCAACAGCGGGTCATCTTCGGCAAGGGGGGCAAGGCGGGTCAGGTTCAAAAAGGCCTCGACATCATTGCCGTCAAGCGCCAGCGCACGGCGATAGGCCGCCACGGCCGCTTCATTTGCCCCCATTTCCTGCAAAACCTGGCCATAGTTGTTATGCGCCTTGCCATAGGTAGGACGCAGCGCCAGGGCGGCGCGATTGGCGTCGGCCGCCTCTTCCAGGCGGCCCAGTTCTTTCAACGCCAGCGCCAGATGATACTGCGCCTCGGCCAGTTTGGGCGACAGAGCCAGGGCCTTCTGATGGGCCAGGATCGCCGCGTCATGGCGTCCCATGGCCTGCAGGACAATGCCCAGATTGTCGTGAACCTGGGGGTGGTTCGGCCAATGGGCCGCGGCCTCTTCAAAGACCGCAAGCGCCTCGGCATGTTTGCCCTGTTCCAGAAGGTGCTTGCCGATATTGTTCTGCGGCTCGACAAAGCCGGGGTTCAGCACCAGAGCCTGCCGATAGGTGGCCAGCGCCTCGTCCGATCGCCCTTGCCCACGCAACGCGCTGCCAAGGTTGTTCATGGCATCGGCAAACCGGGGCCGCGCCGCCAAGGCCTGGCGCAAGGCAGTTTCGGCCCCTTCAAACCGGCCCAGGGCCAGACGGACAAAGCCCAGGTTGTTCAGCGCCTCGGCATGGTCGGGCTTGATGGAAACGGCATGACGATAGGCCGCTTCGGCGGCATCCAGCTGATTGTTCAGCTGCAAGGTGACGCCCATGTTATAGGGCGCGTCGGCGAATTTCGGGTTCAGCGCCAATGCCTTGCGAAAACATTCCAAAGCAAGCTCCACCCGCCCCTGCGCCCGAGCCGCGGCCCCGCACAGGTTCCACAGCACGGGCGAGCCGGGATAGTCGCGCAGCATCGCCTCGCAGCCCTGTGCCACAGCCGCGACCTTGCCCTGATTGAACAGCGCGGCCAAGGCGACAAGCTTGTCCTGCGGCGGTTTGGGGCTGGCAGGGCCCGCTTGCCCCAGGGTCCGCAGCGCGGTCTGTGCCGTTTGATTGTCCGGGAAATCCCGCAACAGCGCCGCATAAAGGCTGTGCGCTTTCGCCTTGTCGCCCAGACGCGCGGCCTGTTTGGCCTGCTGCAGCCGCTGGCTTGCCGAGGGATTGTTCATAAGGGACAGCTCACCACACCTGTGCGGCAGGCACGCTTGGCCAAACCGACTATTGCGCCCCAAGGCTAGTGCAAGCGCCCTGCGATGCCAAGACCGCCGCATTGTGACCGACACAACTTTGCCGTGGAGCTTGGCGGCGCGTCCGATTATCAGACCACCATGACAAGTTCAGCCCCAACCCATTCTGACACCTGGCGCGGCTTCGGCTTTGCGCTGGTGGCCTATCTTCTGTGGGGCATATTGCCATTGTTCATGAAACAGCTGGCCCATATCTCGCCCAGCGAAGTGGTTGCGCATAGGGTGATCTGGTCCTTGCCCATTGCCGGGGTGGTTCTGGCGCTGAACGGGCAGTTGGCGGAACTCGGGGCCATACTGCGGGCACCCCGCATGGTGGCCATGGGGGCAATCACCGCCACGTTGATTTCGCTGAACTGGGGGCTTTACGTCTGGGCCATCGGCACGGGCCACGCGTTGGAAGCGGCCCTTGGCTATTACATCAACCCCTTGTTCAGCATCTTTCTGGGGGCGGTGCTGTTGGACGAAAGGATGAGCCGGGTCCAGCTGGTCGCCGTGGTTCTGGCCTGTCTGGCCGTGGCGTTGCTGACCTGGCAAACCGGCAAGCTGCCTCTCGTGGCGCTGGGTCTGACCGTGACCTGGGGTTTTTATGCCTATTTCAAGCGCGCTTTGCCCATC
>JAYSWK010000561.1:0-2983 GCA_043718085.1 Rhodobacterales bacterium | reverse complement strand
GCGCCATGATTTGCCGCATCTGGTGGCCAACCGGGCGCGTTTAGCTGCCTTGGGCGCTGCACCAATCGACACGCTGTGGCTGAACCCGCTCGCCTTTCCGCGCAACCCCTACCACCATCTTGTGAAGCATTATCAGGACGGACGGCTGCAGGCGGGGCATGTGAACGACCCTGAACTTGACGCGCGGCTGGTCCTTCAGGTCCTGGCAGACCAGATTGTCGCTTTCGGCAAGCTTGGGCTTGAAGTGCCGGATGCCCTGTTGGCTTATCATCATCTGACCACGCGGGGCGAGGCGGCAGGGGGCTTTGATGCCCTTTTCCAACACCTGCGCGGGGCCAACGCGCCTAGCGCCGGTGAGGCCCATGCCGCGATCCGACGCTTGTTGGGCGCGCACGCCTGCGCCCATCGGCTGGATCAGACCATGGGCCGCCTGTCCGATCTGCGGCTGGGCTGGTCGATGGCCTATGCGCTGTCATGGATTTCGGTCGCGGGAGGGGATTCCGTCATGCCGCCCTGGGTGCGGATGCAGTTCCGCGAGGCCTCGCTTATTGTGCGCCACCTGCGCGACACGAATTGCGGCGATGCAGCCTGCGTCTGGTGCAGCGAAAAGAACGACCCGAATAAGGCGCTGGAGCGCTGGTTCGGCTTTCCCGCCTTTCGCCCTGAACCCGTGGACGAGATGGGCCGCCCCCTGCAGGAGCGTATCGTGGCCGAGGCGATGGCGGGCCGTTCTGTGCTGGGCATCCTGCCCACAGGGACGGGAAAGTCCGTCTGCTACCAGATCCCGGCGCTGTCGCGGTTCGACAAGACCGGGGCGTTGACGGTGGTGATTTCGCCGCTTGTGGCGCTGATGGCCGATCAGGTGCAGGGACTGGCGAGGGCGGGGATAGCCTCGGCGGTGACAGTGAACGGGATGCTGTCGCTGCCCGAGCGCCATGACGCGCTGGAAAAGGTGCGGATGGGGGATGCCGCGATGCTGCTGATTTCGCCCGAACAGTTGCGCTCATCGTCCATCCGCACGGTATTGCAACAGCGCGAGGTCGGCCTTTGGGTGCTGGACGAGGCGCATTGCGTCTCAAAGTGGGGGCACGATTTCCGCCCCGATTACCGGTATGTCAGCCGCTTCATCAAGGAATTCTCGGGCGATCAGGTGCCTCCTGTCCTTTGCCTGACCGCTACGGCCAAGCCCGAAGTGGTGCGTGACATCCGCGACCATTTCCAAGGCCGCCTTGGGGTTGACCTGATGCTGCTGGACGGCGGTGCTGTTCGCACGAACCTGAGCTTCGCCGTGCTGCCGACGCAGAAAGCCACCAAGCTGACCGATATCCTGACGGCGATTGAGGCAAACCTGCCGCCCGAGGGCGTCTCTGGTGCGGTGGTCTATTGCGCCTCGCGCAGCGCGACGGAAAAGGTGGCCGAGTTTCTGAAAGCCCAAGGTTTGGCCGCAGACTTCTTTCACGCCGGGCTGACATCAGAGCGCAAGCGCGAGGTGCAGGAGGCGTTTCGCGTGGGCGACCTGCGGGTGATCGCCGCCACCAACGCCTTTGGCATGGGGATCGACAAGCCCGATATCCGGCTGGTCGTGCATGGCGACATTCCGGGTTCACTGGAAAACTACCTGCAAGAGGCGGGCCGGGCGGGCCGTGACCGGGCACCGGCCAATTGCGTCCTGCTGTTCGCCGCCGACGATGTGGAGCGGCAATTCTCGCTTTCGGCCCGGTCTCGCCTGGCACGGCACGAGATTGGCGCGATCCTCAAGGCGCTCAGGCGGCTGGATACAAGGATGAAGACCGGCGAGGTGGTGGCCACCCCGGGCGAAATAGTGCGCGAAGAAAAGGATCAGGAGTTCGAGCGCGACCGCGCAACGGACGACACGCGGGTCAAGACGGCTGTGGCCTGGCTGGAGGAGGCAAAGCTTTTGTCGCGCGAGGAGAACCGGGTGCAGGTCTTTCCGTCCTCGCTGCGCATCCGCACGGTCGAAGAGGCAGCGGCGATCCTTGACCGCGCGCAAATCACCGGCACGCGGCGCACGCAGCTTCTGGACCTTGTGCGCCATGTGATGAACGCGGCCCCTGATGCGGGCGTATCGACGGACGATCTGACGGGCGCTTGCGGCCTGATGGGGCGGGGGGTCGCAAAGGCGCTAGCCGATCTGGAAACGCTGGGCATCGCCAGCAACGACACCGCTGTCACGGTCTTTGTGCATCTGGGGGGCGAAGATGCGTCAAGCCGCCGCCTTGATCAGGCGGCAAGGATGGAGGTCGATCTCATCGCCCTGATGCGCGAGGCGGTGCCGGATGCCGAGGGGACCGAGCCGCAGCCGCTGCATCTGACCGAAACCTGTCAGGCCTTGCGCGACAAAGGGCATGCAAAGGTGCGGCCCGATCTTGTCGAGACGATCCTTCGCGGCATGGCGCAGGACGGGCGTGATCAGGACGGCGGGCGGGGCAACCTGACTTTGCGCAAGGTCAGCCGGAACACGCTGTCCCTGCGGTTGGAGCGGTCTTGGCCGGTGGTCGACCGCACCGCCGATCTGCGTCGGCAAGGCGCACAGGTGCTGCTGGCGCATCTTTCGGGCAAGGTGGCAAAGGGCGCGCGCGGCAAAGACATTCAGGTGGAAATCACTCTGGGCGCGATGCTCGATGCGCTGAACGGCGACGCGTTGTTGCGGGCCGAGGTCAGGGACATGAGCCGCCTGATGGACCGCGCGCTGCTGTGGCTGCATGAGCAGCAGATGGTCACCCTTGGCCGCGGCCTGACCGTGTTCCGCCCCGCGATCACGGTGCATCTGAACCCCAAGGGCGGGCCCTTTACGGTGCAGCACTTTGCACCGCTGGAGGAGCATTACACTGAGACGACGATCCAGACCCATGTGATGGCCGCCTATGCCGAAAAGGGGCTGGCGGCGATGGATCAGGCACAGCGCCTGTCGGAGGATTACTTCGTGCTGGACCGCGACGCCTTTCTGCGCCGTTGGCTGCCG
>JAYSWK010000057.1:0-5981 GCA_043718085.1 Rhodobacterales bacterium | reverse complement strand
GTCGCGGTCAGCTGCGGCAATACGGGTGCGCTGATGGCCGTGGCGATGATCCGGCTGCGCAAGCTGCCCGGCGTCAACCGCCCGGCGATTGCGGTTCTGTGGCCCTCGCGCAATCCCGGCGGGTTCAACCTGATGCTGGACGGCGGGGCCGATATCAAGGCCGATGCCGAAGATCTGGTGCAATATGCGATGATGGGCGCGTCTTACGCGCGCAACGGCATGGGGATCAAACGGCCCCGCGTCGGCCTGTTGAACGTGGGCACCGAAGAGCACAAGGGCAGCGCCGAGCTGAAAGACGCGCTGGACCGCATCGCCGCCGCGGCTGCGATCGGGGATTACGACTTTGTGGGTTACGTCGAGGGTGTCGATCTGCCATCAACGCGGGTCGATGTGATCGTGACGGACGGGTTCACCGGCAATGTCGCCCTGAAAACCGCCGAGGGCACGGCACGGCTGATCGGGGATTTCCTGCGCGAGGCGTTCAACGCCACCTGGGCCTCGAAGATCTCGGGTCTTTTGGCGGGGGCGGCGCTGGGGCGGTTGCGCCACCGGATGGACCCACGCCGCGCCAACGGGGGGGTGTTTCTGGGGCTGAACGGGATCGTCGTCAAATCCCACGGTTCTGCCGATGCCACGGGGGTCGCCTCGGCTTTGTCCATGGCCTATCAATTGGCGAAATCCGGGTTCAGGGAACGACTTGCAGCGCGGGTTGCATCTGCCCATGGCACGGGGCACAGTGGTGCGACTATCGGGGCGGAACCATCGGGAACAGAGGCGGGGCAGCCGGAATGACATTGCGCGCCGTGGTCAAGGGCGTCGGGCATTACCTGCCTGAACGGGTTGTCCCCAATGCCGAACTGGAAAGCCTGGTCGAAACCACGGACGAATGGATCCGCAGCCGTTCGGGCATCGAGCGGCGGCATTTTGCGGCCGAGGGGCAGAACACATCCGATCTGGCCATTCGCGCGGCGAAGGCCGCGCTGAAGGATGCGGGGCTGGCCCCCGACGACATCGATGCCATCGTGCTGGCCACCTCGACCGCTGATCTGACCTTTCCCTCGGCGGCCACGATGGTGCAGGCCGGTCTGGGCATGACGCGCGGCTTTGCCTTTGACGTGCAGGCGGTCTGCGCGGGCTTTGTCTTTGCCATGACCACGGCCAATGCGCTGATCCTGTCAGGATCGGCGAAACGGGTGCTGGTCATCGGGGCTGAAACCTTTTCACGGCTGATGGACTGGTCGGACCGCAGCACCTGCGTGCTGTTCGGTGACGGCGCTGGCGCGCTGGTGCTGGAGGCGAGCGAGCAGCCCGGCACCGGGACCGATCGCGGCATTCTGGCCACCGATCTGCACAGTGACGGGCGGTTCAAGGACCTGCTTTACGTCGATGGCGGCGTCTCGACCGGGGCGACGGGCTATTTGCGCATGCAGGGCAAGGAAGTGTTCCGCCATGCGGTGGAAAAGCTGGCCGCAACCGCCCATGCCGCCTTGGACAAGGCCGGGCTGAGCGCAGGCGACGTCGACTGGATCGTGCCCCATCAGGCCAATATCCGCATCATCGAAGGCACGGCCAAGAAGCTGCAAATGTCGATGGACCGGGTCGTGGTGACGGTGCAGGACCATGGCAATACCTCGGCCGCCTCGATCCCGCTGGCATTGTCGGTCGGGCGCGACCGGGGGCAGATCAAGCCCGGCGACCTTTTGGTGACCGAGGCGATTGGCGGCGGTCTGGCCTGGGGTTCGGTGGTCTTGCGCTGGTAGCCCCGGGCGCGGGCGGCATTTTCGAAAACCCTGCAACCCGGCTTTGGGTCCGCATTCCCGGAAGATATTGGTTCTTGGGGATGGCGCGTGCCTGTTTCGGCGCGGAATTGACAGAAAGAACGCTTTCCAAGTCCCTGTTATTGACTCGCAATTTGATCCCGCGCATGTTGGGCCAAAAGCCCAGGGGGAAACGATGAGTGAAAAGACTCTGACGCGGATGGACTTGAGCGAATCGGTATTTCGCGAAGTCGGCCTGTCGCGCAACGAATCAGCGGCATTGGTCGAAAGTGTGTTGCAGCATGTCTCGGATGCTTTGGCATCGGGTGAGACGGTCAAGATCTCGTCCTTTGGAACCTTCTCGCTGCGGTCCAAGACCGCGCGTGTCGGCCGCAACCCCAAGACAGGCGATGAAGTGCCGATCAGCCCGCGCCGGGTTCTGACCTTTCGGCCTTCGCATCTGATGAAGGATCGCGTGGCGGCGGGGAAGAAGAAGTAAGAGGTGGAGACGCGGATGGACAAGTCGCCCGAGGCCTTCCGCACCATTTCCGAAGTTGCCGAAAGCCTGGAGACCCCGGCCCATGTGCTGCGGTTCTGGGAAAGCCGTTTTCCGCAGATCAAGCCGGTCAAGCGGGCGGGCGGGCGGCGCTATTACCGCCCGGCGGATGTGGCCCTGCTCAGCGGGATCCGCCATTTGTTGCATCACGAGGGCATGACGATCCGCGGCGTGCAGAAGATCCTGCGCGAGCAGGGCGTGCGTCATGTGGCGGCACTGGCCGGCGGTGGCGAGGGCATGGATTATGACGCCGACAGTGTCGAAGCCCTGCCCGACGAAGCCGTGACCCAGGCCCCTGCGGGGGCCGTGATCCACGAGTTTGACCCAGGCCCCAAGTCGCGGGCCGTCGTCGAGGATGCCCCGGGCGAGGTCGTCAGCCTGCGTGGCTTTGCCCCGGCTGTGGCCGCGCCCGAGACACCCGGTGAAGGCGTGCCGCCGCCGGAGATCGAGGAGGCACCCGAGGCCGGGCATGTCTGGGTCGAGGACGAGCCGGAACTGGAACTTGCGACACCGACCCCGCTTGTCCTGACCAGGGACAAGGCCGCAAGCGCCCCCGCCGTGGACCTTGTCCTGCTGCCGACGGTGCCCGGCATCGCGGCACGTCTGCGCGCCCTGCCCCGCCCGGTTTCGCCGCAGGCTGTGGCCGATCTGACCGAGTTGCACGACCGGCTTGGCCTTTTGCAGGCGCAGATGGCCGAAGCCCTGCGGCAACGCAGATAGGCGCGTCACGGTGCACTTCTCCACTTGTCCCCGCGCGGAATATCGTTATGTATCCGGCCATTCGTCGGGCCGTAGCGCAGCCTGGTTAGCGCGTCCGTCTGGGGGGCGGGAGGTCGAGAGTTCAAATCTCTCCGGCCCGACCAATATCGAAACCGCCCGCTTGGCCCTGCGCCCTGCGGGCGGTTGCGTTTCATGAGACAGCTGGAGATGTCCGCGATGCCAGGGGTGCTGCCTGCTCAGACCATCAGGGCCATGGTGGCTGAAGGCGCCATTTCAGCCGAACCGGCGATTGCCGAGGCGCAGATCCAGCCCGCCAGTCTGGACCTGCGGTTGGGAAGCGTCGCCTACCGGGTGCGCGCCTCGTTCCTGACCGGGGCCGGGCGGCGCGTGGCGGACCGGCTGGACGAGTTTACGATGCACCGGGTCGATCTGACCGGGGGGGCAGTGCTGGAAAAGGGCTGCGTCTATCTGGTGCCCCTGATGGAGCGGCTGGCGTTGCCTGCGGGCCTGACAGCGGTAGCCAATGCCAAAAGCTCGACCGGGCGGCTGGATCTTTTGACGCGCTGTGTGGTGGATGGCGGGACCGAGTTTGACCGGATCCCGGAAGGCTACCATGGTCCCCTATATGCCGAGGTTTGCCCGCGGTCGTTTTCGGTGCTGGTGCGGGCTGGGCAAAAGTTGAACCAGATCCGCTTTCGGGCCGGTCAGGCCGTGCTGAGCGATGCGGAACTGGTCACGTTGAATGCGCGTGAGCCGCTGGTGTCGGGCACGGCGGTGATCTCGGAGGGTCTGGGCTTTTCGGTCGATCTGAAACCCGAGGTCGGCGACCTTCTGGGATACCGCGCCAAGCCCCATACCGGGGTGATTGATCTGGACCGGATCGGCCATTATCCGGCGCGCGACTTTTGGGAGGAGGTCCGGGCCAATGACGGGCGGATCATCCTGGACCCCGGCGCATTCTACATCCTGGTCAGCCGCGAGGCCGTGACGATCCCGCCCGATTATGCCGCCGAAATGGCGCCCTATCTGGCCATGGTGGGCGAGTTTCGCGTGCATTACGCGGGCTTTTTCGACCCCGGTTTCGGCTATGCCGCCGCCGGTGGGGCCGGATCGCGCGGTGTGCTGGAGGTGCGCTGCCACGAGGCGCCCTTTGTGCTGGAACACGGGCAGGTCGTGGGCCGTCTGGTTTACGAGCGCATGGCAGAGCGGCCCGAGACGCTGTATGGCGCGGGGATTGCGTCGAACTATCAGGGTCAGGGGTTGAAGCTGGCCAAGCAGTTCCGGCTGGGCTGACCGGGCGCGGCTCTGGTGGGTCTGGCTTGGCCCGGCTGGGCACGCCCCCAGCCGCTTTTACCCCCGCCTATTTGCCCAGGCGGCGCGCCAGATTGGCGGCCTGACGGGCGCGTTTGGCAAGGGCTTTGGCATCGGTGGTGCGGGCGCGCTCTTCGGGGGTCAGGTCGGAGGCGGGTTTGCCGCCACGGGCGGCGTAGTCGATACCGGTCTTGACACCGCGATTGACCAACTGGCGGATCACGGTGTTGATGATCATCTGCAGGATGCGTTCCATGGGATCAATCCTCGAACAATTCGCTTTGGCCTTCGGCGGCCTCGTCTTCATCTGGGGTCAGATCGGCGCCAGGCAAGGGGCGGCTGTCAAGCAGACCTGCGGCGCGCAATTCTTTCAACCCGGGCAGGTCGCGGGTGGATTCCAGGCCGAAATGATCCAGAAAATGGTCGGTCACCACAAAGGTCACCGGGCGGCCCGGCGTCATGCGGCGGCGGCCAAAGCGGATCCAGTCCAGCTCGATCAACTGGTCGACCGTGCCGCGCGACACGGCGACGCCACGGATCTCTTCAATCTCGGTCCGCGTCACGGGTTGGTGATAGGCGACGATGGCCAGGGTTTCGATGGCGGCGCGGGACAGTTTGCGCGTCTCGACCGATTCCTTGTGCATCAGATGGCCCAGATCGGCGGCAGTGCGGATCGCATAGCCATTGCCGACTTTCACGATGTTGACGCCGCGCCCGTCATAACGCCGCCGCAGAGTGACCAACGCCTCGGCCGGATCGCTGCCTTCGGGCAGGCGGGTCACAAGTTCGGCCAGCGTCACAGGGTCGGCGCTGGCAAAAAGCACCGCCTCGACCATGCGTTCCTGCTCGCCCATGGGCGGGGCCTCGAACAGGCTGCGCTCGATCGGGTCTTGGGTCTGGCTCATGGCTCTCTTCTTCGGATCTCGACGGGGGCAAAGGTTTCGGCTTGACGCAGATGGACCTGGCCGCTTTTGGCCATTTCCAGAATGGCGGCAAAATGGGCGGCCGTGGCCGAGCGGCGGCGTTCGGGGCTGATATCCCAGCCTTCGGGCAGGAAAGAGGTCAGCGCGGCCCAGTTTCCGGCAAAGCCGATCATGCCGCGCAACCGGTCCAGCGCCTGTTCCATGGTAAAGATGTTCTGGCGGTCCATGGAGTAAGGGCGAAAATCGTCGCGGGTGCGGATGCGGGCATAGGCGCGGATCAGGTCGATCAGCGTCGCCTCATAGGTCAGCTTGCGGTGATGGGCCACGGTTTCGGGCTGGCCACGGGCAAAGACATTGCGGCCAAGCTGATCCAGCGCCATCAGGCGGCTGGCCGCTTCGCGCATGGCGGCCAGGCGTTCCAGCTGAAACGCCAGATGGGCGGCAAGATCCGAGGCAGTGGGGCCGGCATCCCCCGGTTCAGGTGGCAGAAGAAGGCGGGATTTTAGATAGGCAAGCCAGGCCGCCATCACCAGGTAATCCGCAGCAAGTTCAATGCGTAACTGCTGCGCCTGATTGATGAAATTCAGATATTGCTCGGCCAGTGCCAGAACGGAAATCTTGCGCAGATCGACCTTTTGGCTGCGCGATAGGCTGAGCAGCAGATCCAGCGGGCCTTCATAGCCATCGACATCGACGATCAGCGCCTCGGCCGCC
>JAYSWK010000560.1:0-2984 GCA_043718085.1 Rhodobacterales bacterium | reverse complement strand
GGCAAGGGGCGGTAGGTGTTGGCCGGAGACAGCTTGATCGAGGGGATGAAGGCGCCTTCATAGGCCAGGGTGCGCTCGGCAAAGCCCGAAAGGCCGAGGGCGCCGAGGGTGTTGCCGTGCCACGACCGCTGGCGCGAGATGAAGCGGCGGCGGGATTTCTGGCCGGTGGCGCTGTGGTATTGCAGCGCGATCTTGAGGCAGCTTTCGACCGCCTCGGAGCCGCTGGAGACAAAGACCATCTCGCGCAGGGTGCCGCCGCAACTGGCCCGGATGATCCCGGTCAGATCCTCGAGCGCGGAGGTGGTGAAATTGTAGCGGTAGGCATGGGCGATGTCATTCATCTGCGCCATGACGGCGGCGTTGACCTCGGGATTGGCATGGCCGAGACAATAGACGGCGGGGCCGCCCGAGCCGTCGATATATTTCTTGCCGGAGGCGTCCCAGAGATAGCTGCCCCTGGCATGGGTGACGCGGGGCAAGGCCGCGGTCGATTTCAGCGTTTCGGGGGATTTGCGGGTCATGGCCTGTCCTTTGCGCCACTTTGGCAGGGCAGGAACGGGGCGGCAAGGGGGGCTATTCCTGTTTCAAAAGCAGGAACAGGGCCAGCGCGGTCAAGGCGATGCCGGGGATCACGGCGACGGGGGGTGTGGGGTGGCGCATGGCCAGTTCCCACAGGATCACCCAGCTTGGCACGAGATAGGTATAGGCCATGACCTTGGCCGAGGGCAGGCGCAGCGTGGCATACTGGATCAGCACGAAGGTCAGGGCCGAGGCGGCGATGGCGATATAGGCCAGGCATATCCAGACAATCGGCGGCAGTCCGGTCCAATCGGTGTGAAGGGCCGCCGGGCCACCCCAGAACAAAAGCCAGACAAAGCCTGCCACGAGGGTGCCGAAGGTGAAGGTCACGGCACTTTCGCCGCGGTTCAATTTGCGCACCATGGGGGTGTAAAGCGCATGGGCAGCGCAGCCGATGAAATAGATGACTTCGCCCCGGCCGATATCAAGCCGCATCAACGCGGCCAGATCGCCGCGAAAGATGACCCACAGCGCCCCTGCCCCGCCAAGGGCCAGCGCGGCCCACATGCGGCGCGTGGTGATCTGACCCAGCAAGAGCCAGCCAAACCCGGCAGCCATGATCGGTGTCAGGGTAAAGACGGCGGCGGTCGGCACGGCGGCGGCGGTTTGCAGCCCGATGAACATCAGCACGAAATAGCAGGCCAGAAGCCCGCCCAGGAACAGATAGCGCCAGGGGGCCACAAAGGCGCGGGGCTGGATGCCAAGGCCCAAAGCCGCGCCGCCGACCAGAGCTGCGGCCAGGACAAAGCGGGCCAGGGTCAGCGCCTCGGCCGAGACAAGGGGGGCGGCCAGCGCGCCCAGGGAAAACGACCCGGCCACCAGCGCGGAAAAGGCCAGCATGGCCAGATGGCCACGGGCCGGGGCGTTCACTTGCAGACCCAGGTCGCGGCATGTTCTTTCAGCGTGGCGATGAAGCTTTGCACCTTGAGGGTGCGGTGCAGATCGACATGGGTGACGATCCAAAGGGGTGAATCCCAATCGGGTATGGGGGGCATGATCTCGACCAGGCGATCATCCTGCCGCGCCTCCCAACTGCGCAGAAAGCCGATGCCAAGCCCATGGACGATGGCATGGACCGTGGCCTCGGGTTCGCCGGCGCGGTAAACGATGCGGTCGGCGGGCACGGCTGTGGCCAGCCAGCGGTAAAAGGATGCGCGGTGGTCGGGGTCCTGGGGGCCGACAAAGCGGTGGCGGGCGAAATCCGCAGGGACATCGGGACGGCCATTGGCCTGGACATAGGATTTCGAGGCGTAAAGCCCCATTTGCAGGCGCACCAGGGGCTGGACGACATTGTCGGGTTCCTGCGAGGCGCCTCCGGCACGGATCGCCACATGCGCCTCGCCATAGTCCAGCCGGAAAAGGCGCATGTCGGAGACGAAGCGGATGCGGACATCGGGATAGGTTTGCTGATAGGCGGCAAAGACCGGGGTCAGGATATGCGAAATGCCGGTGACCGAGGTCACGACCAGTTCACCCGACACGGTTTCGCCCTGGCCCTTGATGCGCGCGGCAAGCTGGCCGAACTGTTCTTCGGTCGTCTGAGCGACTTTCAGCAGCTCTTGCCCGGCTTCGGTGGGCGTATAGCCGCGGGCGTGGCGTTGAAAAAGCCGCGCGCCAAGCTGCTTTTCCAGCGCGTCGATATGGCGGATGACGGTGGCGTGATGGACACCCAGAACCTCGGCCGCGCCAGAGACGGTGCCCAGGCGGGCGACCTGATAGGCGGTGCGGATCTCGTCCCAGGTTTCGACTTGCATCTCTGTGCGCTCCTGAACAGGGTTGGGGTGATCTGGCGCAATTCATCGCATTTTTGCAAGAGGAGAAATGGCGCGGGCCAACGGGTTCGGCCCGGCGCTGTCGCCTGATCGGGATGAAAGCCGGAAAAGGCCGGTCGATGCGGGCGATATCTGCCGACAAGCCCGGGTTCAGCCTGCCATCAGAGCCCGCCTGACCAGGGAAAAACTGGGCCTTGCTTCCTGCGACGGCTTCCAACAGGCGCAAAAACCGATGGAAAGGCTGGAGCCGGATGCGCCATTCATGCGCCGGGCACGGGACGGGTCGGTGACCTTGGACGCGGGTAGAAATGCCACGCCGATCCCAAGCAGTGCCCATTTCTCCAGAACGGAGTAGCCAAGGGCCTTGCCTGCGTATTCGGTCAACACGATCTGATTTTCGCGGATCAGGCTGCGCACAACGGCCGAAAGACCGCAGTCATCGCCAACCATCAAAAGCTGCTTTCCCGCCAGATCCTTCAGAGTGGCGGTATCGGTTGCAGCCATGGTGTGATCGCCGCTTACATAGAGCAAGGGTTCGCTGTAGATCGCCGCTGCGTTCAGCACGGTCTGGTCCCAGGGCTCTGGGCCCAATCCGAAGCTGATTTCGCCCGCGTCCAGGGCCGGTTGAATGTC
>JAYSWK010000559.1:0-7451 GCA_043718085.1 Rhodobacterales bacterium | reverse complement strand
GCCTGTTGCTGCCCTCGGATTTCGTCGGGCGTCCGGGACGCACCACTGCGCCCTTTGATGTGACCGCCACCAGCGATCTGGTGATGTGCTGTTTTCGGCGCAAACCATTCGAAGAGATGATGGCCAGAACCCCGCATGTCGCCCATCGGTTGCTGGAAATGACGCTGGATGAATTGGACGCGGCCCGCGAATGGATGCTGCTCCTGGGCCGCAAGACGGCACGCGAAAAGATTGCCAGCCTGCTGTCCATCATTGCCCGTCGCGACGCCGGGCTGACACTGCGGGCGGCCAAGGGGCCCATCAGTTTTGACCTGCCACTGACCCGTGAGGCGATGGCGGATTATCTGGGTTTGACCCTTGAAACCGTCAGCCGGCAGATGAGTGCGCTGAAACGCGACGGGGTCATCTCGCTGATGGAAAGGCGCCGCATCGTGGTGCCGGATTTTGATGCCTTGTACGATCAGACCGGGGATGACAGCGACGGCGGAATGGTGGCCTGACGCTGGGGTGCCACCGGATTTCTAGGAAAAGTGCGGCATGGTCTGTGCGACGTTCAAAAGCGGGGACAGAACCGCTTCAATCCGGCGTGATTTGAAGGCGGCAATGCCCAGCAAAAGGCCAAGGGCAAAGGATATCGGGGCCGCGATCAAGACCAGCGACAGGGTTTCCATGGCCGGTTCCCATTGCCCGAAGACCGCAATGTAGGTTGTGGCAAAGGCCGCCAATGCCGCCAGCCACCGACCTTCGAGCGCATAACCCAGCAAGGTCGCACCGGCAGCCACGATGGTCCAGCGCGGCGCGGGCCAGACAAGTTCAGGGTGTTCCCTTGCGTAATCCCAACCGACGAAGGTCACGATGGTCTTGACCCCGCCCAACAAGATTTCGCGCAGAAAATCAATGCAACACAATAGCCCCGCCGACAAGGCGCGGGTCACTTCCCTTAGCAGTGGCGAGGCTTCATACTCCTCGATTTCGGGGTCATAGATGTCGATCGGCAGCCATTCGAACAGCACACAATCGACCGCGTTGTTGATTACGGCCGGCCACCCGGCAATCAAATGCGGCAAGCGCCAGAAGGGGTTGCCCTCAACCGCGGGTATCGTGGCACACAGCCCCAGGAACACCGCGATCAAAAGCGCGACCTGCAGCGGACCAGAATGTAGAAGACGGGCGCGCATTGTTTCTTTCCCGCTTTATCTGGCCGGATCTTGTGTGCCACGGGTCCCGAACAGAACGTGGATGATCGTCTTGCAATTCAGAACGCCAACCGGTCGGCCCGCGTCGTCCACGACTTGCACGGGATCCTTTTCGTTCAACACCGCCTCTGCCACGGTTTCAATGATCGCGTCCTGGTGGACGGTCATGGGGCCGAAGGGGGTGCCGCTCAGCGGCTCCATCAGATTGGCACAGCTCAGCACCTTTTCGCGTGGCACGTCGCCGGTGAACTTGGCGACATATTCGGTGGCCGGGTTCAGCACGATATCGGCGGGCGTGTCCAATTGTTCGATCACGCCGTTTTTCATGATGGCGATGCGGTCCGCCAGACGCAGGGCCTCGTCAAAGTCATGGCTGATGAACAGAATGGCTTTTTGCAACAGGCCCTGAAGGCGCAGGAATTCGTCCTGCATTTCCTTGCGGATCAGCGGGTCCAATGCGGAAAAGGGTTCATCCGGCAGCCAGATATCCGGCTCGACCGCCAGGGACCGGGCAATGCTGACGCGCTGCTGCTGGCCGCCGGACAACTGGCGCGGACAATAGTTTTCGCGCCCGCCAAGGCTGACCAGTTCGACCATTTCCATCGCGCGCTTGATGCTTGCAGCGGTGGACTGACCCTTGATCTGCAAAGGAAAGGCGATGTTCTCCAGCACGGTCTTGTGCTGCAGCAAGGCAAAGCTTTGGAACACCATGCCCATCTTGTTGCGGCGCAGGTCGACCAGCTGCTTGCCCGACATCGCCGTCAGATCTTGGCCGTCGATGAAGATCTTGCCTGCCGTCGGCTCGGTCAGACGCGAAATGCACCGCAAGAGCGTGGATTTGCCCGAACCAGACAGGCCCATGACCACCAGAAATTCGCCCTTGTGGACCACGAACGAGGCGTTGTTCACGCCGATGATGCAACCCGCTTCCTGAAACGTCTTGGCGTTGACCACACCGCCCGAACTGCGCATCGTGGCTGCGGCATTGTCACCGAATATCTTGTATACCGCACTGCATTTGATGACGGGCTGAGAGGATGCGACGCGGTCTTTTGGGGCCATGATAGCTTTCCGAAAACAATCTGGCCGCGGTGGGGCAAGTCAGGGGCGCGGCACCCTGAACAGCCTCATCCCCAACACTCGGCGCCGGGGATGAGGATCATGACACGGGGCCCGCAGCAGCGGGCCTCGTGGCCTTTGGATCACTTGGTCCAGGGCATCCAGACAGCTTCGTTGCCGGCCAGCCACTTCTTGGCAGCGTCTTCGTGGCGGATCGTGATGTCGCCGTTGCGAATGGCCTCATAGACCGCTTGCCAATCGGCGGGCACGTATTCGACCTTGTCGCCGATGCTTTCGAAGATGCCTCCGATGACATAGGCCATCACAACCTGGTTTGACCATCCGCAAGGGCTTGGCCCCGAACCCGCAATCGCGCAGGGTCTGCAACAGCGCCAGGCCATCAAAACCATCGGGTTCGGCGGCCGGGTTGCCCCTGTGAAATCCCTGGAGTAGTTTCATGAGTGAAACTCGACGGAGCGATCATGGACGCCAAGACACCCAAATACTCGGCACCTGCCTTGGAAAAGGGCCTTGATATCCTTGAACACCTGTCGCGCTCGGAAACCGGGCTGACCCAAGCCGAGATTGCCCGCGTTCTGGGCCGTTCGGTGTCCGAAATCTTTCGGATGCTGGTTGTGTTGCAAGACCGTGGCTACATCGCCTTTGACACCGGATCCGATCGCTATGTGCTGACGACGCTGATGTTTGAAATCGCGCATCGCACGCCTTTGGTCCGGCGCTTGACCACATCGGCGGCACCCCTGATGCGCGATCTGGCGCAGCGCATCAACCAGTCGGTGCATCTGGCGGTCCTGGCCGAGGATTCGGTGCTGATCGTCGGGCAGGTGGACCCGCCGGCCCGGCACGTCATGTCCGTTCGTCTGGGCACCCGCGTCGATATGTGGCGCGCGTCGTCGGGCCGGGTGATGATGGCCTTTCAAACCGAAGCGGCCCTGACCGACATCCTGACCCGCGCGCCGCTGCCCCCTGGAATGAAGGAAAAGCGTCTTCGCGAAGACCTGGCCGAGATCCGCAGCCGCGGCCACGAGATTGTCGACAGCTTTGTCATCAAGGGCGTCGTGAACATTTCGGCCCCGATCATCGGCCATACCGACCACGCCATCGCCGCATTGACCGTGCCGCACATTCAGCGATTTGACGATCCAGTCACATTCTTGGATTGCTGTGTGGCCACCATAGACGCCGCCGCCCGCCTGACCCAAAGCCTTGGCGGTGGTGTGGTGGGCGACGGTGCGCCCGAAGTGTTCAGCCGGAACTGAGCGGGTCAATCCTGCTGCAAGGGCTGCCCCGGCATTGCCATCGCGTCATAACACGCCTCGACCAGCGCCATGGTCTGAAAGGCATCCGCAACGCCCGAAAACAGCCGCCCATCCTCGCCTCCGTCAAATCGCTGCAAGTTGCGCATCGGCCCCATGAACGCCTCGATGAACCAACTGCCGGTCAGCGGAATTTGCCGCCAGTCGCCGCCGTTGGGGCAGAACCACAATTCGTCGGCCTCGCCATGCGGATAGTCAAAACAGACCCCCAGCTTGACCATCATGGCACCCGCCGTGCCCTCGATCCGGAACCAGGCCGATTGGAACTTGCGCCCGCCTTGATGGTTATGGTTGATCGACATGACCCCACGGCGCAGATCGCCATAGTCCAGCAGAACCGAGGTGCGGGTTTGCGCCAGCCCGGGCGCGCGCGGGTCGGGCAGCGACCGCGCGAAAACCCCCTTGGGCGTGCCAAACAGCGCGCGAATGCTGTCCAGATAGTGAACCGAATGCACCAGCACCTCGACCCGTGGCACAGGCCGCAGAAACGGGAACAGGTGCCACGGCGTAAAGACATTCAGATGCACCTCGATTTCCAAGGGATCACCAATCAACCCGCCTTCAATGGCCTGCTGCGCCGCCATCATCATCGGCGAAAACCACAGCTGGAAATTGACCGCCGTCTTTAACCGCTTGTCCTGACATATCTTTCGGATCGCCCGTGCCTGCGCAAGGTTCGCCCCCATCGGCTTTTGGATCAGCACAGCCGCCCCATCGGGCAGGTCCGGCAAGACCTGCGTGATCGCCCCCGGTGGCACGGCCACGTCGTAAACCACCGATGTCCCCAAAGTCGCGGCTACTGCCACGCTGGAAAACACCTGCGGGATGGCGAAATCCGCAGCCAATTTGTCGCGCTGCATCGGGTCAAGATCGGCGACGCCGCCCACCGTCAACCCGGCCTTGGCATAGGCTGGCAAATGCGTATCCCGCACAATCCCGCCCGCCCCGATGATCGCAATGGGCTTGGGCCGTGACGGTGCCGGCCAGTCCTGCATGATGGTTTCAATCATGGTGCGGGTCCCTTCTGCACCAGCAGAATATGCTCGCAATACAGCACCGTCTTGCCGTTCTGGTTGGTCGTTTCGCAGATTTCCACGACCTGCCCGTGGTTTGGCCGCTTGGGGTCGTCGGCCTTGCGCCCGATGGTCACTGTCGTGCGGATCGTGTCGCCCGCAAAGACCGGATTGGGAAACCGCAGCCGTTCATAGCCATAGGTCATGGCATGGGGATTGATCTGGGTGGCCGTCAGTCCGATGCCAATGACAAAGGTCATCGTGCCATGGGCGATCCGCTGGCCAAAGGGCTGGCCCCGGCAAAACTCGGCGTCCATGTGATGCGGAAAGAAGTCGCCGCTATGGCCGGCATGTACCACGATGTCGGTTTCGGTGATGGTTCGCCCCAAGGTGCGGCGACTGGCGCCGACCAGATAGTCTTCGAAATATTGCGGGTATTCCATGATCGCCCCCAATGCCATTTTGCATATGAAATATTATTTTACAAGTAAAACATAAATGGCCATTGTCGGTATCACCGGAACCGCCTCAGCCAGGGCGGTCCGGGTATTGGGGGTGACATGGCGAAAATCGGTATACATCCAAGGGGTTTGCCCGGCCTGCCTGCCGATCATGCCGCGATTCCCGTGTGGAATGCCGAGAACTGGTTTTTCGAAGACTTCGAGATCGGCGACACGATCTATACCATCCGCGCGAATCTGTCCAAACAGGTGCACAACCTGACGATGGGCAAACTGCGCGTCAGCTATTCGGTCTACAAAGGCGAGGGCGAGTTGGTGCTGTACGCCGAGCATTTGCTGACCGCCCTTTACCACGACCCCGCCCCCCATGCCGCACAGGCCCAAGCCGTGATTGCCGCCAAGCAGGCCGCCCATGATTGAATTGCGCGGCATGACATGGAACCACCCCCGCGGGTTCGACCCGATGGTGGCCACCTCGGACGCCTATGCGCAGACCCATCCTGACGTTCGGATCACATGGGAAAATCGCTCGTTGCAGGCCTTTGCCGACCGCCCGATTTCCGAGATGGCGCAGACCTATGATCTGATGGTGATCGACCATCCCCATGTCGGCGAGGTCGCCAGACAGGGCAATCTGCTGGCCCTTGACGGGCTGCGCGATGCCCAGTTGGCGGCGATTGCGGCCGGGTCAGTCGGGCTGTCGCATCCGTCCTACAACTTTGCCGGGCACCAATGGTCGCTGGCGATTGACACCGCCACCCCGGTCGCCTGTCTGCGGCCCGATTTTCTGGACACGGCGCCAAAGATATGGTCGCAGGTGCTGGATCTGGCCGCGCCGGGCAGGTGGGCTTTGCCCTGATCCCGATCAACGCGCTGATGACCTTTTTCGGCATGGCCCGCAACATGGGCTACGCCGTGGCCGAGGATCCAGACCACCTCATGGCCCCAGCCGATTCCGCCGAAACCCTTGATCTGCTGCGCGAGGTTGCAGCCCTTGTCGACCCGCGCTGCCTGACACCGGACCCCATCGGCATTTATGAATGGATGGGCCGCACCGAACGCGCCCCGGCCTATTCGCCCTTTGGCTACGGTTATACCAACTACGCGCGCGCCGGATTTTGCCCCTATCCCCTGGCCTTTCACGATGCCCCCGGCGTCAAGGACCCGACCCCGCGCGGCACGGTTCTGGGCGGCACCGGCATTGCGGTGTCGGCCTTTACCAAACACCCAAAGGTGGCCGTCGATTATGCTTTCTGGATTGCCGGGGCCGATTGCCAAAAGGGTCTGTACACCGCATCCGGCGGCCAACCCGCCCATGCCGCCGCGTGGGATGATGATACCTGCAACGCCCTGACCGGGAACTTTCTGCGGGGCACTAGGGCGACCCTGAACACCGCATGGTTGCGCCCCCGTTATGACGGCTACATGGCCCTGCAGGACCGGGCGGGCGAGATTGTCCATGCCTGCCTGCGCGGCGCTGCAACTGCGCCTGCAACCCTTTGCGCCCTTGATGCCGCCTACCGGGAAAGCCTGCCATGACCCTTCCGCTTGAGGGCCTGTTGGTCGTGGATTTCAGCCAGTTTCTGTCAGGCCCGCTGTGCAGCCTGAAACTGGCCGACATGGGCGCGCGGGTGATCAAGATTGAACGTCCCGGCGTGGGTGATCTTTGCCGCACGCTGTATCTGTCGGATACCGAAATTGGCGGCACCAACAGCTTGTTTCACGCGATCAACCGCAACAAGGAAAGCTTCAACGCCGATCTGCGGCTGGACACCGACCGTGTCCTGCTGCGCGATCTGGTTGGTCGCGCCGACGTGGTCTTGCAGAACTTTCGCCCCGGCGTGATCGAACGGCAGGGCTTTGGTTATGACGATGTGCGCGCGTTGAACCCCGGCGTGGTCTATGGCTCGATCTCGGGCTATGGCGACGATGGGCCTTGGGTCGATCCGCCGGGGCAGGATTTGCTGGCGCAGGCGCGGTCGGGCCTGATGTGGCTGACCGGATCAGCGGGCGATCCGCCGATGCCGATGGGTCTGGCCGTGGCCGACATGATGGCCGGAAACGCCTTGGCTCAGGGCGTGCTGGCGGCCTTGGTGCGCAAGGGCCGGACTGGCGCGGGTGGCAAGGTTGAAACCAGCCTGCTGGAAGCCCTGCTGGATTTCCAGTTCGAGGTTCTGACCACCCATCTGAACGACGGCCGCCGCCTGCCGCAACGGTCCGCGGTGAATGGTGCCCATGCCTATCTGGGCGCGCCTTATGGCGTGTACAAAACCCTGAACGGTTGGCTCGCCCTTGCCATGACCCCGTCCCTGCAGCGTCTGGCGCAGCTGATGCAGGTGTCCGGGCTGGAGGCGTGGTTTGATGATCCCCGCGCCGCCATGCGCG
>JAYSWK010000558.1:0-2986 GCA_043718085.1 Rhodobacterales bacterium | reverse complement strand
CATTGGCAAAGCCAAAGCCCTTGTCCTTGTCAAACCATTTCACCCGCGCCGCTTCAAGGGGGTAGGTGGTCACATCCTCGGGAAAACCATGCGGATCGCCCTCCAGCAAGGCAAGCTGCGTCCCAACGGGTGGGCGGATGTCCAACACCTCGACCGCCTGAACCCCGCGTGTCGTCTGCTGGATCAGAACGGTGATCTCGGCCCCATCCGCGACCGAGCTTTGGCCATAGTTTCGCAGAACATTTGCATGCAGCAATATGTCCCCGTCCGCTGCATCACTGACGATGAAGCCGAAACCTTTTCCCGGGTCGAACCATTTGACACGACCCTCTATGGCGGTGTCCGCCGATTTTTCTTCTGACATTTCTAAGGGTGCATTCTGGAATGGAAGTCTCGCTAACCTGAAATGGAACAAATCGATTTTACTTTGCAAGTGCTATGTTTGCCCACTGTTCAACATGCCAGAGTGTCAGGGGCACTGTTGCCAAAAAGACGCTAGAAATCCTATGGGTTCAATCGGCTGATTTTCCATTCATTATCAACGCCTTGCCGCGTCCACTTGAACCTGTCGTGCAACCTGAAGTTCCCGTCGGCCCAAAATTCAATCTCCAGTGGTGTCAACCGAATGCCCCCCCAAAACGGAGGACGGGTCGGGTTGGTGCCGTGCTGCGCCGTCACACGCGCAACCTCGGCCATCAAGGCCCCCCGTGAGGACAAGGATTCGGACTGCCGCGATGCCCAGGCCCCCAGCCGCGATTTGAGGCTGCGTGAGGCGTAATATTCGTCGGCCTGCCGCCCCTCTTCGCGGCTGATCGGCCCGCGCGCCCGGATCTGACGACGCAGGCTTTTCCAATGGATCACGAAAGCGGCCTTGCCCGCGCCTTGCAACTCGCGTCCCTTGGCACTGTCGTAATTGGTGTAAAAGACAAAGGCCGCATCCTCGATCTCTTTCAACAGCACCATGCGGGTATTGGGCATGCCGGACGCATCCACCGTGGCCAGGGCCATGGCGTTGGGATCGTTGATCTCGGCTTTCTCCGCCTCGGCCAACCAGGTGCGCGCGATGGTAAAAGGGTCATCGCCCGCAAAAATCCCGCTCCGGTCCATCGCCATTCCTCCTCCAGCCGCACTTGATGCAAGCGGGTCAATCGCCTACACGTCATGTCAGAAATCAGGGTGGGTGGGGAAGACTGAATGTCAACCGGACTTATGCAGGGCAAACGCGGGCTGATCATGGGGCTCGCCAATGACAAATCCATCGCTTGGGGCATCGCCAAGACACTTGCCGACCATGGCGCCGAAATGGCCTTTTCCTATCAGGGCGAGGCGTTGAAGAAGCGGGTCGAACCGCTGATCGCCTCGATCGGCATGTCCCAGATGCTGGAATGCGATGTCGCTTCGGAAGAGTCGATGGATGCGCTTTTCGCCCATCTCTCGGCTCTGTGGGGCAAGATCGACTTTCTGGTCCATGCCATTGGCTTCTCTGACAAGAACGAGTTGCGTGGCCGCTATGTCGACACCGGACGCGCCAACTTCCTGATGACGATGGACATTTCGGTTTACAGCTTCACCGCCGTCGCCCGCCGCGCCGCCGCGATGATGAACCATGGCGGTTCCCTGCTGACCCTGACCTATTACGGCGCCGAAAAGGTCATGCCGCATTACAACGTCATGGGGCTTGCCAAGGCCGCCCTTGAATCCTCGGTCCAGTATATCGCCGAGGATCTGGGTAAGGACGGCATTCGCTGCAACGCCATTTCCGCCGGACCGATCAAGACACTGGCCGCCAGCGGCATCGGCGATTTTCGCTATATCATGAAATGGAACGAACTGAACTCGCCCCTGCGCCGCAATGTGACGCAGGAAGAGGTCGGCAAGGCGGCGCTTTACCTGCTGTCCGACCTGGGCAGCGGCACCACGGGCGAATGCCTGCATGTCGATGCGGGCTATCATGTCGTCGGCATGAAGGCCGTCGATGCCCCCGATATTGATGTCGTGACTGGTCGCAAGGACAATGGCCAATGACCCTGGCGGGTTTTCTGACCGTGGCCCTGCTGCATCTGATGGCGGCGATCAGTCCAGGCCCTGCCGTGCTGATGTCGGCCCGGACTGGCGTGACCGAGGGGCTGCGGACCGGTGCCTTTCTGGCCGCGGGTATCGGTCTGGGGGGCGTGATCTGGGCCGCCGCGGCCCTGTTCGGCCTGGCGCTGGTGTTCCAGACCGCCCCGGCCCTGCTGTGGAGCTTCAAGATCGCGGGCGGGATCTATCTGATCATCATGGCCTGGGGCCTGTGGCGCGGCGCAGGTCAGCCCCTGGACATGTCCGACACAAGAACACCGCGCAGTGCGGCCTCGGCCTTTCGTCTGGGGCTGGCCACACAGTTGTCGAACCCCAAGCCAGCCGTGCTGTTCTCGGCCATATTCGTGGGCTGCGTGCCGCCCGGCACCCCCGCCTGGGTCGTGGCGGCGCTGCTTGCCGTCGTATTTCTGAATGAAACCCTGTGGAACACGCTGGTTGCGCGTATTTTCTCTTTCAACCGCAGCCGGTCCGCTTATATCAGCCTGAAATCCGTGATCGACCGCAGCTTTGGCGTCCTGCTCGCCCTGCTGGGGGTCAAGATCGCCGCCACCTGAGGAGCCAGTGCCATGAACGACCGTTTGCCGCATGAAAAAGGGTTCCATGTGTCCTGGGATCAGATCCACCGCGATGCCCGCGCGCTGGCCTGGCGGCTGGATGGCAAGGGGCCGGACAAGGGGGCCTGGCGCGCCGTGGTCGGCATCACGCGCGGCGGTCTGGTGCCCGCGATGATCGTCAGCCGCGAATTGGACATCAGGGTCGTCGATACGATCTCGGTCAAGAGCTATAGCCATCAGGCCCAGGCGCCTGACGCGGTGATCACCAAGCAACCCCAGGCGGATCTGATGGGCGATGGCACCGGCATTCTGATCGTCGATGATCTGGTCGATACCGGCAAGACGCTGGAACT
>JAYSWK010000557.1:0-7470 GCA_043718085.1 Rhodobacterales bacterium | reverse complement strand
TGCAAAAGGGTCAGACCGCCGCCAACAGCTTCAAACCGGCCATTCTGGACAATGGTGTGCGCATCATGATCCCGCCCTTCATCGGACCGGACGAGGATATCATCGTCCACACCGAATTGATGGAATATTCTGAGCGGGCCTGACCGGCGGGACGGCTCAGTCGTCCAGCGTGACCTTGGCGCCGCCTGCCGTCATCTCGCCTGTGCTGCGGTCAAGGCGCAGCCAGGCAATAGCGCGGCCACCCGACTGGGTAAACAGGGTGCCGGCCTCTTTTCCGTCTGACAAAATCTTTGTGCCGACAGGGACTTGCGTGTCGATCTTCACGCGGACCAGCCCTTTGCGCAGCAGGGTCTTGTGCTTCATCCGGGCCGTGACTTCCTGACCGACATAACAGCCCTTGCGGAAATCGACGCCATGCAGGCGTTCGAACCCGTTTTCAAGGATGTAGCTGTCGTTCGGGATCAGTTCGATCCCGCTTTCGGGGATCACATGGGCCACGCGGATCGCGTCCCAATTCACATCGGCTTGCGCGCCGGGTGCCGTGCCATAGTGGCGCCAGCCCAGATCGGGATGGCGCGGGTCGGGCAGGGCGCCCAGGGGGGCAGGGCCAAGGCCCCTTGTGACCGTGATGGTGCTGGACGTCAGCATCACATCGGCGCGCAGACGGTACATCGACAGGCGCTGCAAGGTGCTGTCGGCCTGTGATTGCGGCAGGTCCAAAAGCAATTGCCCCGCGCTGCGCACCACCATGAAATCCGCCAGATACTTGCCCTGCGCCGTCAACAGGGCGGCCCAGACCACGCCATCGGCTTGGGCCAGAGGCAGCACGTCATTGCTGACCAGACCTTGCAGGAAGGTCAGGCAGTCCTGTCCGCTCAGGCTGACGATACGGCGCGGCAGGTCAGGCATTCGGGGCCCCGTCATCCTGGAACTGCAAACGATAGAGGTCGGCATATAGCCCGCCGCGCGCCAGAAGTTCGGCATGGGTGCCCTGATCGACGACCCGGCCCTTGCTGAGCACGACGATCTTGTCGGCCTGCAGGATGGTGGAAAGGCGGTGGGCAATGACCAAGGTGGTGCGGCCACGCTCAAGCCGGGTCAGCGCATCTGTGACCAGCTTTTCGGATTGTGAATCCAGGGCCGAGGTCGCCTCGTCCAGCAAAAGGATCGGCGCGTTGCGCAACAGGGCGCGGGCAATGGCCACCCTTTGGCGCTGCCCGCCTGACAAAGCCGAGCCGCGCGGGCCGGCAAGCGTCCGGGCCCGTTGCGGCAGTCGTGCCACAAATTCCATCGCATTGGCGTCGTTCAGGGCGCGCTCCAGGCTCGCATCGCTTTGGTCCTCGGCACCCAGGCGGACGTTATCGGCAATGGTTTCGTCAAACAGCGCCGAGTCCTGGCCGACAATCGAGTATTGGCTGCGCAACGCCTGCAGATCCAGGTTGCGGATGTCCGTGCCGCTTAGCAGGATCTGCCCGCCTTGCGGATCGGCCAGACGGGACAAAAGGTGAAAGATCGTGGTCTTTCCCGCGCCCGACGGTCCGACCAGCGCCGTGGTCTTGCCCGCCTCGGCCACGAAACTGACCTGGCTCAGCACGGGCGTATCGTCATAAGCGAAACTGATATTGGCCAATTCCACCCGGTGCGCGCCTTCGGGTCGGGGCAGGGGCAGGGGCGTTTCCGGACTTACCAGCCCCGGCACCTCGTCCAGAAGCTGGCGCATCCGCTCCAGACTGGCGCGGGCCTGCGCCCAGGTGGCCGAAACCGATCCAAGCCTGCGCAGGGGTTCAAAGACCAGCGCCATGGCGGTAAAGAACGACATGAACTCGCCCAGGGTCTTCTGCCCGGCGAGGATCTGGCTGCCACCATAGACCATCACGCCGGCAAAACCGAGCGCCGCCACCAGGTCGATCAGCGCCGGAATGGCCGCCCCGGCGGTTTGCGAGCGGATCTGCGCCCCCAGAAACGTCTTCAGCGCCCGGCCATATCGCCCGGCCTCCCGGGCTTCGGTGCCGGTCAGTTGCACAGTGCGGATGCCGTGAAAGGTCTCGTCCAGCCGCGTGGCCAACACCGCCGCCGCCGCCCGAGCCTGCTGCGCCGTCGCCCTGATCCTGGCCTGGATCAGCGCCAGGGGCCCCAGCACGACCGGCACGCCGACAACCGCGATCAGGGTCCAGCGCCAGTCGATCAACAGCGCCACCGTGACCAGCGACACCAGCGAAACCGTATCGCGACCCAGCGACTGCACCATTTGTGGCCACAAGCCCTTCAGCGCCACGCTATCCCCGGCGATCCGCTCGATCAGCCCCCCCGGCGGGTTCTTGACAAAGAACCCCAGGTCGAGCCGCATCACATGGGCCAGCAAGGCCTCCTGCATCGCTGCGGCGACCTTTTCGGCCTGGCGAAAGAGGATCACCCGATACATCAGGCCCGACAGGGCCCGCGTGACAAAGACCCCCGCAACCGCCAGCGCAACCCCCCAGACGATCGCCATATCGGCACCCTGATGGATGCCATCGAACATCGGCCGGACAAGATAGGACAGGGCCCCGACCGACGCGCCCTCCAGCGTCATGAACGCCAAGGCCAGCAGGAAGATCGGCACCCGCGATTTGACATAGTCGCGCCACAGCCAGTAAAGCACCCGACGCGCCGTCATCACGCCATCGCTCATCTAGGTCAAGCTCCGATCCCCGGCGCGCCATCTGGCAAATGATTGCGTCACCTTCACCGGATCATAGTCCCGGTCGACCCAGTCCAGAAAGCCAATTCCACTGCGCAGAAATTCCTGTTCGTAAAGCCGCAGCAAATGGTCCTGGATGCCGGCCGCCGACCGGGCCATATGGACATAGCGCAGGCTCAACTGCGCCTTGGCCTCGGCGATGGACCGCTTCTCGACCAGCAAGAGATAAAGTGCCGCAGCCAGACCCGTGCGATCCGCCCCGGATTTGCAATGGATCAGCAAGGGCCGCTCAAGCTCTTGCAACTGCTGCACAAGGTGGTGCAATTGGGCAGGGTTTGGCGCACGTATTGCAGACAGGTCAAGATCGACCAGCCTGATCCCCAGGTCCCGGCAGACCTCGGTTTCGAACAGATAAAAGCTGTGCCGCCCGGCGCCGCGCAAATTCAGCACCGATTTCAGCCCGACCTTGGCATGGATCGCGCGCAATTGGTCGGCCGAGGGCTGGTTCGACCGGTAAACCCCCGGCCCCAGACGGTGGAAATTGCGCCACAGCACGCGCAACCAGCCGTGATCGACCATATTGTAGTGCAACTGTGCCGCACGGCGCGCCTCGGGCGCGGCGATATCCGTGCCGATCCGCTCGCTCAACTGCTGCTGCCAGGCTTTCAGCCGCTGTTTCAGGGTCCCGGTCATGCGGTCGCAACATTCCTGACCCGGTGGCCGGAGTGGCCATGGGTGCGGGCCCCTCCTATCGCCTTGGCCCGGTTGCCGCAAGCGGGCAGGGCGGATTGACCCGGCTCTGCGCCAAGGCTAGAGCGGGATGGGTTTTCATGGGAACAATACACAAAGCAAAACGCGGTCATGCGAATGCAAGAGGCAGCGGTTTGCGTTTCTGTGTCAACCCATCCCGCTTTAGCCATGGCCTGCCCACAGGAGTTTCACCATGACCGGTCGCCCCTATCTTGCCATCCCCGGCCCCTCTGTCATGCCCGACCGTGTGCTGGCCGCCATGC
Organism: Rhodobacterales bacterium; assembly: GCA_043718085.1. Taxonomy (GTDB): domain Bacteria; phylum Pseudomonadota; class Alphaproteobacteria; order Rhodobacterales; family Rhodobacteraceae; genus Stagnihabitans. The sequence continues at coordinate 3,777 of JAYSWK010000557.1, read as the reverse complement.
ACAGACCGTCGCCCAATATCTATGAAGGCGATCTGATCGACATGGTGGCAGGCCTTTGGCCCGACCTCAAGGCGCTTGCCGGAACCCGCCACAACCTTGCGGCCTATATCGCCAATGGCCATGGCGCATGGGAGGCGGCAAACAGCAATCTGTTTTCACGCGGCGACAAGGCGCTGGTCCTGGCGACCGGGGTCTTTGGCCATGGCTGGGCCAATGCGATCCGCGGCCTTGGGGTGCAGGTTGATATTCTGGATTTCGGCAGGGCCGCGGCGCCCGACTGGGGGCGGGTCGAAACCGCTTTGCGGTCTGAACCCAATTACAAGGCGGTTCTGGTCACCCATGTCGATACCGCGACCACGGTCAAGACCGATATCGCCGCCCTGCGCGCCGTGATGGACGCGGCCCGGCATCCGGCCCTTTTGGCGGTGGATTGCGTGGCCTCGCTGGGATGTGATCCCTTTGCGATGGATGCCTTGGGGGTCGATGTCGCGGTGTCGGCCAGCCAGAAGGGCATGATGACCCCGCCCGGCATGGGCTTTGTGTGGTTTTCGGACAAGGCGGCCGAACTTTGTGCCGCATCGGATCTGCGCACGCCCTATTGGAACTGGACCCCGCGCGCCCATGCGGAAGAGTTCTGGCAATATTGGTATGGCACGGCCCCGACGCACCACCTTTTCGCCCTGCGCGAGGCGATGACGATGCTTTTGCACGAAGAGGGCCTGCCCCAGGCCTGGGCGCGCCACGCCAGCCTGGCCCGCGCCGTCTGGGCCGCAGTCGAGGGGTGGGGGCAGGGTAACCCCGCCATCGCGCTGAACGTGGCCGATCCTGCCGCGCGCGGCCATTCCGTCACCGCCATGCGCATGGCCCCACCCGATGCCACCCGCCTGCGCCGCTGGACCGAGGCGCAGGGTGGCGTGACCCTGGGCATCGGCCTTGGCATGTCCACGCCTGACGACCCCGAGGCGACCGGCGCCCTGCGCATCGCCCATATGGGCCATGTCAACGCCCATATGACGCTTGGCGCGCTTGGCGTGATGCAGGCCGGGCTTTTGTCGCTGGGCATTGCCCATGGCGACGGGATGTCCGCAGCCGCGCGGGTCATTGCCGGGTAGGGCGGGGTTTTACCCGGCCACCGGCCAAAACCCTTGTGTCAAACCTTTCATTTTGGTTAACAAAAATCTGTAATACATTGTAAAAAAACGATAAAACACGATGTCCAAAACTTGGACATCACCCCTGTCTGAACAGCGTCGCCAGCTTTTCCGTGTCGATCCCCGGCACCGTCAGCCCCATGGGATTGATCGCCGCGACATCCTCGCCCGCCACGATCGCATTGATCACGGCCTCTTCCACCGCCTCGACCGAGGCCAGATAAACCGGGTCCAGGATCTCGTTGTTCAGGAAAGTGGCCGTCAGCAAGGGCCCGGCCTGTTGCGGCATCGGCCCCGGATTTGCGACCGAAAAGGCCAGGAAGATATCGCCCGACGAATTGCCTGACGGCGTGCCGCCCCGCCCGATCCCGATGCCGGCCCGCTTGGCCAGGTGATGCAGCGACAAGGGCGAAAGGGGCGCATCGGTGCCGATATAGACGATGATCGAGCCCACTTCCTTGTCGCGCCACGCCCCCTCGGGCATCAGTTTGCCCACGGGTTTGCCCAGAATGTTCAGCCAGGGCCGACGCCCATGGTTGGCCTGCACCAGCGCCCCCACGGTATAGTCCTGTCCCGCCAGGCCGACCTTGCGCGACGCGGTGCCCGTGCCGCCCTTGAACTCATAGGCGATCATTCCGTTGCCGCCCCCGGTCGAGCCTTCCGCGACCGCGCCGCCCCTGGCCGATTTGATGGCCTGGATGGCATGTTCGGGGGCGACGTGAAGGGCATTGATGTCGTTCAGCATCCCGTCATAGGTCTCGCCCACCACCGGCATGGCCCAACCGTGGCCGCTCCTGAAAAAGTCGCCGTAATGTTCGATCATCCATTGGGTGACGCCGTGATGCACCGCCCCGATCCCATGGGTGTTGGTGATGGCAAGCGGGCCGATGAAATAGCCCGCATCCTGGATCCAGTGCGTGCCCGTCATCTCGCCATTGCCGTTCAGGGTGAACTGCCCCGCCCAGACCGGCTGCGGCGTGCCCGCGTCCTGTCGCGGGCGCAGGATCGTGACCCCGGTCCGCATCTGGCGCGCGGGATCGGTGAGGGTGCAGAACCCAACCGTCACCCCCGGCACATCGGTAATGGCATTATGGGGCCCCGGTATGCCCGGAAAGGGCAGCCCAAGGTCACGGGCGCGCGGTTTTTGCATGGTCGGTCCTGTCAAATCGGCAACATGTTTCAATTGTCCGAAGTTTTGCCCGTCCCGCAAGCCCACATGCCGCCCGTTTTCCCAATTCCGCGCTTTTCCTGCGGATTTTCCGGGCCTATGATCGGCCCGACATCCTATCCGGTTCGCTCATGTCCCGTTCCCGCAGACCCGTTATCGGCATTATCGGCAATCATTTCGTGATCGGTGACCGTTATCCGGTGACCAGCGGTGGCACGATGAATTCTGATGCCGTGGCCCAGGTGGCGGGAGGGATGCCGCTGATCATCCCGTCGGACCCGCGCTATGTGTCGGTTGATGAGCTGCTTGAGGTTTGTGACGGGTTCCTGCTGACCGGTGGTCGGGCAAACGTGCACCCTGCCGAATATGGCGAAGAGGAAACGCCGGCCCACGGGGCTTTTGACCGGGCTCGTGATGCGGTGACCCTGCCCTTGATCCGGGCTTGCGTGACGCGGGGGCAGCCCTTTCTTGGCATTTGCCGTGGCTTTCAAGAGGTGAACGTGGCCATGGGCGGCACCCTGCACCCCGAGATCCGCGATCTGCCGGGCCGGATGAACCACCGCATGCCGCCCGACGGCGCATTGGAAGAGCAGTTTGGCCTGCGCCACACCGTGCGGTTCAACGAGGGCGGGGTGTTCCACCGGCTGATGGGGGCGCACGAGGTGATGACGAATACGCTGCATGGTCAGGGCATCGCCCGGGCTGCCGACCGGATCGCCATTGATGGCCACGCCCCGGATGGCACGCCGGAAGCGATCTATGTGCGCGACGCGCCGGGCTTTACCCTGGCGGTGCAATGGCACCCCGAATGGAACGCCGCCGACGACCCGGTGTCGCGGCCGCTGTTCACCGCCTTTGGCCAAGCGGCGCAAAGCTGGATGCAGCACGGGCGTTCCCCGCACAGGGTGGCTTGAGGCCAGGCGGTTCCCGGTTATAGTCGCGCCAAACTTTCACGGAGGCGGGGATGAAACGGTCGCGTATCAATGACATCATGACGGCGGCGGATGAGATGATCCGCCACTATGGCTTTGTCCTGCCGCCCTTTGCCAACTGGACCCCCGGCGAATTCAAGGCCAATGCCAGCCGCGCCCGGCGCGTGATCGACGGGCGCTGTGGCTGGGATATCACCGATTATGGCCAAGGGCGGTTCGACGCGATGGGCCTGTTTCTGTTCACCCTGCGCAACGGATCATTGGCCGATCTGCAGCGGGGGGGCGGCATGTGTTATGCCGAAAAGCTGCTGATCTCGCGGCAGGACCAGCTGTCGCCGATGCACACCCATGTCATCAAGGCCGAGGACATCATCAACCGGGGTGGGGCCACGTTGGTGGTCGAGTTGACCGGATCTGACCCGGAGGGCAATTGTTCTGACAAACACGGCGGGATGGTGCGCTGCGATGGGATCGACGTGCCCTATACGCCCGGCCAGAAGCTGAAACTGGCCCCCGGCGAAAGCGT
>JAYSWK010000556.1:0-2995 GCA_043718085.1 Rhodobacterales bacterium | reverse complement strand
CATCGGCCCCGCGTGCAAGGGGCATGATCGCCTCGGGCCCAGCTTCGCCCATCAGCCCGGTGCCGCCGCGCATCGGGAAATTGGTCGGATTGGACACGACGCCACCCCTGGCAAAAGGCATCACCTTGCCCTGCGTAAAGGCACCACCCTTGGCAAAGGGCATGGCACTGCTGAGAAGGGCATTGACCCCATTGGCCAACAGCCCGCCGAAGGCGTTCTGCACTGGCTTTATGGCGGTGTTAAACACGGTGTCCGCCATGCTCTGGGCCACGCCTTTCAGCGCGTCCGAAAGCTTCATGCCATCGAAAACCACCCCGTCAAACGCGCGCCGCAAGCCCCCGCTGAAGCCTGCCGTCAAGGCGCCGACCTCCTGCGTGGTAAAGACAAGGCTGTCGCGCATCTTGCCCAACTCGCCCTCGAAAACCGAAACCACCGATGCCGTGCCGTCGATAGAGGCTTCCAAAGCGGCCAGTTGATCGGTGAGATCCACGATATCAGTCATCAGCTCCTGCCTTCCTTGCATCGGGATAGGCGGCGGCCATCTCTTCCAGCCGCGCGCGCGTCAGCGAGGGGCCGATGCGGTCCACCCCCAACATGATCTTCAATTCCATGGGCGTCAGCCGCCAGAATTCCGCCGGCGACAACCGCAGATCAACCAGACCGGCCCGCATCAGCCCCGGCCAGTCGATCGCACTCATTTTTCGCCCGGCATGGCGAAGGCGCGGGCCAGAAGCATGGCCGCCACCTTTGCCGCTTCCAAAGCACCGCCGCCGATCTCGATTTTCAAAAGATCCGCCGCCGTGCCCTCCCAACCGCCGCCCCGCAGCCCCGCAACCACCAGCGCCAGCACGTCGCGGGTCGAAAAGCGGTGACCTTCGAACCGCTCGACCAACTCGACCAGCGATCCGGTGTCCAGGGCAGCCTCCAGTTCCGCCAGTGCGCCCAGGGTCAACTTTGCCACATGGCGCTGACCATCCAGCGTCAGCGCCACTTCGCCCGCATAGGGATTGGCCATCAGATCGCCGTAAACGTCAAAAGCCCGGCCGAGGCGAAGGACATGTCATAGGTGGCCTCGCCGTTGTGATTGCCAGAATATTCGATCGACGTGATCTGGAACGGGCCCTGCACGATGCCAAAGCTTGGGATCACAACCTGAAAGTTGGGCATTTCGGCATCGAAAAAGATCTGCCTTGCCCGCTCGTCGGTATTGGCGTCCCGAAACACCCCGTCGCCCGAGATCTGCGCCGTTTTCACCCCTGCGCCCGCCAACAACTCGCGCCAACCGCCCGCGCTTTCCAGCGAGGTCACGTCGACTGTTTCCGCATTGAAGGCGATCTTGGTGGCACGAAGTCCGGCCACCGTCACAAACTGGTTGTCGCCGATCAGATCCACCTTGATCAGCAGGTCCTTGCCGTTTTGCACAGCCATGTCATCTCTCCGATTTGAACGGGCAAGCCCGGTTCGTTGCTGAAAACGTTCAGAAATCCACGCGGGCGCGGAAAACCAGGTCAATGCGCCGATGCTCGCCCTCTTTCAGGCGGCGGGCCACGGCGCGCTGGAAGTTCAGGCTGACCAGATGCCCCGTGGCCAGGCTCAGCGCCGCCCCGACCAGGGCGTCCGAAACATGGCCCGCGATGACCTTGGCACTTAGAAAACCCGTGTCGTCGCTGATGACCGACACCTGAAACAGATGCTCGACCCCTGCCCCGGACTTGTCGCTGCGATCATTGGCCGTTTCCGGCCCAAGCAAGATGAACTTGCCTCGGCCCGATCCCGGAGAGACGGCATCTACAACCGTGACCCCCGTCAGGGCCGAAAACCCGGTCAGCCGGGCATAGACGGCCGACTGCAAGGCACTTGCGGCTGCATAACTCATTGCGGCACCTCCTCGCGGGCGAAACAGGTCAGGTACATCCCGTCCTGGTCATGCTCGGTGACCGCCAGGATCAGATAGATCCGCGTGCCGTCCCGAAAGCGTTGCTCTGGAACGGGGCGGCGGGGCGAGCCCAGGGCGGCCCCCCGCACCGTGATGCGGTAGGGCACCGTGGCCAGCGTGATTTCCACCCCTGCCGGATCACGCCCGGATCCCGGCATGACTTCGCCCCATAGCGTCCCAACCATTGTCCAGGACAGCGCAAACCCACCGGCCCCATCCGGTGTCTGGGTCGGGGCCTCCAGGGCAAGCGCGCGGTTCAAATTGGGCAGGCTCATGCCGAACCTCCCCCCAGGACCCTGACAGTACGCCAGCGTTCGATCAGCGCCTGCACCGGATAGGGCAGCCCGGGTTGGGCCTCGGCAAATTCGTTGCGGTGTTCGTAATACTGCGCGGCCAGCAAATAGACCGCCTGTTGCAGATCAGGCGGCACATTGGTCCACGCCGCCCCAAAGCCCGCGTTGAACACAACCTCGACCCTACCTTCGATCGGCACCTGTGGCAGCACGAAACCGGACGACGCCAATTTCGGGCGATGGGTGTCCTGCACCAGCCGGTATCGGTCGGCCGCAATGACGGTGGCAACATTGGCCACATCATAAAGCGTCAGCGACACGATGGATGTCACCGGTGCGACAGGCAGCGCCTGCTCGGCCCCGTCGCGCCAATCCTCCAGCGTCAGCTTGAATTGCCGCGTCAGCAGCGCCTTGCCCGTCCGCCCCTCGATGGCCGCGATGGCCGACCGGATATAGCCCTCCAGCAGTCCGTCCTGCATGCCGCTGTCCGCAAAGCCCGTGCCCAGCCGCAAATGGTCCTTCAACCCCTGCACCGGCAGCGTGGCCCCCGATACCGTCGTCAACTCGCTCAACAACATCGTGGAATTCCTTTCCCTCGTTCGGCTTTCCGCCAACCCCAAAAGCCCGACCCCGCGGTTGCGGGATCGGGCATCTCCGCCAAGGATCAGGAGACGGCGACCTTCAGCAGTTTGATGGCGGCATAGTCGGTGATGTCACCGCCGACGCGCTTGCTGGCATAGAACAGGACGTTCGGTTTGGCCGAGAA
>JAYSWK010000555.1:0-2996 GCA_043718085.1 Rhodobacterales bacterium | reverse complement strand
GTCATAGGTGCGGGCAAAGTCGCGATACAGCGCCAATGTGTCTTCGGCGCTGGTCAGGGCAAGGGCTGCGGTCAGATCGGCCTTGGTCATCATGCCATAGTGCGGGGTTGCTCGGGCGAAATCAAGCATCTTGCCGGGCAGCCATGCTGCGGGGATAAGGGCGGGATGAACACGCTGCTCTCCATAGGTCATGGCTATTCGGCGCAGGCCCTGTCGCGGCGGCTGATCCCGCTGGGCTGGCGGGTGATCGGCACGACACGCACGCCCGAAAAGGCCGCCCGGCTGGCGGCGATGGGCGTCGAACCCCTGATCTGGCCCGGCGACATCACGGCTGCGCTGGGGCAGGCCACACATCTTCTGACCTCGGTCGCCCCGGATGCGGCCGGGGACCCGGTGGTTCGGGCCCTGGGACCCGCGATTGCGGCGGCTGGCCTGAATTGGGTCGGCTATCTGTCCACCACGGCCGTCTATGGCCACCACAATGGCAATTGGGTGGACGAGGCAACGCCCCTGACCCCGACCACGGCCCGCGGTGCGGCACGGGTGACGGCCGAACAGGATTGGGCCGCCCTTGGCCTGCCTTTACATGTCTTCCGCCTTGCTGGGATCTATGGGCCGGGCCGTGGTCCGTTTGAAAAGGTTCGCGATGGCACGGCCCGGCGCATCTTCAAACCCGGTCAGGTCTTCAGCCGCGTGCATGTCGAAGACATCGCTTTGGTGCTGAATGCGTCTCTGACACGGCCCAATCCCGGCGCGATCTACAATGTCTGCGACGACGATCCCGCCTCGCCCGAAGACGTGCTCAGCCTTGCCGCCGCCCTGCTTGGCCTGCCAGAGCCGCCGATGGTGCCTTACGAAGACGCCGACATGACCCCCATGGCGCGGTCGTTCTATGCCGAAAACAAACGGGTGCGCAACGACCGGATCAAGCATGAACTTGGGGTGCAATTGCAGTTCCCGACCTACCGCGAAGGGTTGGCGGGGCTGCTGGCCGGTGAGGCGGGCCCGTAGGCCCGCCCCCTGCCGTTACATATGCATGGCATCCATGACCTTGGCGTCGGGATGCAGTTTGCAAGCGTCCTCGGCGGCCTTCATGACCTCTTCATCGGTCATGGCGGCCATCTTGGCGTCGTCCATCATCGCCTCTTTCATGGCCATGCCGGCATCCTTCATGCCGGTCATGTCCATGGCCATCAGGTCGCTGCACATCATGGTGGCAGGGTCCATTTTCATGTCGTCGGCCAGGGCCGGAACAGCGAAAAGTGCAATCGTCGCCGCAAGAATGAGTTTCATCGTGTGATCCCTTGTTAGGCGGGGCCTGCATGGCCGCGCTGAATTCGGGGTTAGCGCATCTGGCCGATCACGCGGTTTGCCAAGCGCGTGAGGTCACACAAGGGTGACGGGATGTGATCCAGCAAGGCGGCGCCCCGGCGATGCAAGGCATTCACCGGCGGCCTTGCGCCGCACGCACCCTTGGCGCGCATGTAAAGAAAAGGGGGGCTGCCTGCCCTCCCGTGGACCCCCCCGGGGATATTTGGGCGCAACTGAATTTGGCGGGTCAGAAGTCAGTGAAATAATCTTCATCGACGGAGCGGAGGACATAGGTTTTGCGTGCGCGCACACCGACCTCGTGTTGGATCATCAGACGGGCGAGGCGGTCGCCGTTGATCAGGACGATGCGGTGCTGGACTTTGTTGAGGTAGTCGCGGGCCTCTTTGGAGAAATCGGACGTGGTGACAAAAACGCCCTTGTTGGCCCCCTCACCCGTAAGCGAGCCGACGAAGGCTTGCAGGGCGGGGCGTCCGACCTTGCTGTCGGAGGCATAGCGTTTGGCCTGAATATAGACGGCGTCAAGGCCCAAGGCGTCCTCGTTGATGATCCCGTCGATGCCGCCGTCGCCGGATTTCCCGATGCGTTCGCCCATTGAACGGTCACCGCCGCCGTAGCCCATCGCAAGCAGAAGGTCGACGATGAGTTGTTCGAATTGCTGCGGTGCCATCGAAAGAACAGCCGCCAACAGGTCTTCGGCCAGCGAGGATTGAATAAAATCAAAGTCACGCTCGACACTTTCCTCCGGCGTTTCGGACGAGGCCGTCGCTATGCCGCGTGCTGGGCGTGTGCTTGGTTCGGAAGGTTCTGCCTGTTCTTTGTCCTTCCAACTGACGTAGGCGGGAAACTGTTCCAGCGATTTCATGTCAATACGGGAGACGCCGCTGCCCAGAAGCTTGCGACCGGCCTCGGTTATCACATGCAGATTTCGGCTCGGTGAGGTCAACAAGCCAGCCTTTGAAAGATATGTCCGGGCCCAATGCGCGCGGCTCTGCAGGGTAGTTATTCGCCCGCTGGGTATTAGCTCGTGGGCCTCAGCATCGGTTACGGCGAACTCTCTCCGCAACGCTGGAAGGACGTCCGCAACACTTTTTGCACCATCGTTGAATGCCGCGAGGACTGGGAGCATGGCGGACTGAAAATCTGGAACAGGCATGGTCACCTCAGGGTTAGGTCGAGCGATCCACACCGACAGGGGAAAGTCAACCGAAAGGCGAATTCACGCCCGCTTCCCCACGACCGCAACGCCCAGTGTCTGCAGCACCTTGGCTTCGATCTGGGCGGCGTCCATGCCGGCGACCCGGTACATCGCCTCGGGCGAGGCCTGGTCGATGAAAATATCGGGCAAGACCATCGCGCGGAACTTGATACCCGTGTCAAAGACACCCTCGTCGGCCAATAGCTGGGCGACATGGCTGCCAAAGCCCCCCACGGCACCCTCTTCCACCGTGATCAGCGCCTCATGGCTGCGGGCAAGGGTCAGGATCATCTCGCGGTCCAGCGGTTTGGCAAACCGGGCGTCGGCGATGGTCGGGGTCAGGCCGCGCGCCGCCAGCGCCTCGGCGGCCTTTTGCACCTCGCCAAGCCGCGTGCCAAAGGACAGCAGCGCCACACGTTTGCCCTGGCTGATGATGCGGCCCTTGCCGATTTCCAGGGGCAGGCCGCGA
>JAYSWK010000554.1:0-3009 GCA_043718085.1 Rhodobacterales bacterium | reverse complement strand
GGGTCCGACACCGGCGGCTCCGTCCGCGTTCCCGCCGCCTGGAACGACCTTGTCGGCCTCAAGACCACCCATGGCCGCCTGTCGCTGCAAGGCGCCGTTCCGCTTTGCACCAGCTTCGACAGCCCCGGCCCAATAGCCCGCACGGTCGAGGATTGCGCCCATATCCTTGCCCTTCTCGAAGGCCGCAAGACCGATCCCACGCCCTTGCCCCTGACCGGACTGCACGTCGCCGTCCTGGACACCCTGGCGATGGACGATCTGCGCGACCGCCCTGCCGCCGGCTTTGCCGATGCCCTGACCCGCCTCAGCCGCGCCGGGGCCACCATCACCCATGTCACCGCCCCAGAAGTAACCCAGGCGATGTCCCTCGCGGCCATTCTTTTCACCGCCGAAGCCTATGGGATCTGGTCGGAAACCATCGAATCCGCGCCCGAAAAGATGTTCCCCCGCATTCTGGAACGCTTCCGCTCCGGCGCCACCTTCAAAGCCATGGATTTCGTCGCGGGCTGGCGCCGCCTGCACGACCTGCGCCGGACCTTCGCCACCACAACCGCCCGTTATGACGCGGTGCTCTTGCCGACCTCGCCCATCCTGCCGCCCCATGCCAACCGGCTGATGACCGACCCGGACTATTACGTCACCGAAAACCTGCTGGCCCTGCGCAACACCCGCATCGGCAATCTGATGGACCAATGCGTGCTGACCCTGCCCACCAACCAACCCTCCTGCGGCATTTCCCTGATGTGCCCGCCCCACCACGACGAACGCCTCCTCCGCCTCGGCCTGTCCGCCTTACGCGCGATTGCCTAAACTTAAATTCAAATTATCCGCCCTTGCACCTTGCGAAATACTCCACGGGGGGCGTGGGGGGTGTGAAACCCCCCGCTTCTGCGGTCAAAATCCGCCACCCACCCATGCCAAAAAGTCACAACTTCGCCCCGCAACCCCTATCTGCGGCACGGATTTCTGGACCAAGCCATCCCCGGCGGCTAAGCTTCGGCAAAACGGGGCGCGACGACCCCGGGGACTGAGGCATTGATGGCGTTTCCCAAGCGGTTTTCGAACCTGCCGGATTATGCGTTTCCGCGGCTGCGGAAGCTGTTGGACGCCCATGCGCCCCGCGGCCCGATCTTGCACATGTCCATCGGCGAGCCGAGCCACAAGATGCCCGATTTCGTCGGCCCTATCCTTGCGGCCAACCTTGACGGCTTCAATTCCTATCCCCCCAATGACGGCACGCCCGAACTGCTGGCCGCCATTTCCGCCTGGATCAAACGCCGTTATGGCGCAACTCTTGCCGAAAACCGCCTCATGGCCCTGAACGGCACCCGCGAAGGCCTGTTCAACGCAGCCCTGGCCGTGGCCCCCGAAACCAAGAACGGCCAGACCCCCGTGGTGCTGATGCCGAACCCGTTCTATCAGGTCTACACCGTGGCCGCCGTCACCACCGGGGCCGAGCCGGTCTATGTGCCCGCCACGGCCCAGAACGGCTTTCTGCCCGATTACGCCAGCCTCGATGCGGCGCTTCTTGACCGCGTGACCATCGCCTACCTTTGCTCGCCCGCCAATCCGCAAGGTTCCGTCGCCAGCCGCGACTATTGGAAAGCCCTGCTCGCCCTGGCCGAAAAGCATGATTTCGTGATCTTCGCCGATGAATGCTATTCCGAGATCTGGCGCAACACCGCCCCCGTCGGCATCCTGTCCGTGGCCGATGAAGTCGCAGCCGACCCCGAGCGCGTCTTTGCCTTTCATTCGCTCTCCAAACGCTCGAACCTGCCCGGCCTGCGGTCGGGCTTTGTGGCGGGTGGGCCCAAGGGCATCGCCGAAATCCGCAAACTGCGCGCCTTCTGCGGGGCGCCCCTGCCCCTGCCCATTCAGCGCGTGTCCGAGGCCGCCTGGGCCGACGAAGCACATGTCTCGGCCAACCGCGCCCTGTATCAGGCGAAATTCGCGCTGGCCGATCAGATATTTGCCGGACTTCAGGGTTTCCAGGCGCCGGAAGGCGGCTTTTTCCTGTGGCTTCCCGTCGAAGACGGCGAAGAGGCCGCCTTGAAACTATGGCGCGAAACGGGGGTCCGGGTTCTGCCCGGCACCTACCTGTCACGCGATGTCGGGGGCCAGAACCCCGGCAAAGCCTATGTAAGGGTCGCTTTGGTGGCCGAAAAACAAGAAATGCAGCGCGGGCTCGTTCAGCTTCGCGACTGTTTATATCGGTGAGGGCAGCAAGATGGCATCCTATCAGATGAGGCAACGCGAACCGCTTCTGGATCAATCGGTTCAGGCGCTTTTGGAACGCCGCGCCCGCGAATTGTTCGGTCTGGTGCTGATCGGCATTTCAGCCATCTTCGCCTTGATGCTGATGTCCTACTCGCCCGACGATCCGGGTTGGATGGTCGCCTCGGACCAGCCCATTCACAACGCTCTGGGCCGCATCGGGGCCGCCGTGTCGGACACGCTGATCACCATTGGCGGCCTGGGGTGCTGGGGCATTCCCGCCGTGATCTTCGCCTGGGGCGTGCGCTTTGCGACCCATCGTGGGGCCGACCGCGCCATTTCCCGCGTTGTCTTTGCCGTGATCGCCGTGGCCCTGGGCTCGGTCTATTGCGCCACTTTGGTGCCCGATGCCGCCTGGACCCATTCCTTTGGCCTGGGCGGGCTCTTCGGCGATACGATCCTGGGCTCGCTGATCAACATCGCCCCCGGCGGCGCTGCCATCGGCATCAAGATCGTCTCGCTGCTGGTCGCCCTGGCCTTCCTGGCCATGATGCTGTTTGTCACCGGCTTCGATATGCGCGAACTTCTGACGATCGGCAAATTCCTTCTGGTGGGGCTGGTCGTCGCCTATACCGGGACCCTTGCCCTGCTGCGCCAGGGCGCTGTCGGCTCGGTCAATGCCGCCGTGGCGCTGAACGACCACCGCCTGGATCGGCTTCAGGCCGCCCGCGCCGCCGCCGCTGCCGCCCCCCCACGCCCCGCGCTTCCCCCCCGCCGCGCCCGGCACGCCGCAGC
>JAYSWK010000553.1:0-7514 GCA_043718085.1 Rhodobacterales bacterium | reverse complement strand
CTTTGCGGGGGCCGAGGATGCCCTGGCCGGGCGTGGTCTGGAACATATTCATGCTTTCGTGACCCAGGAGGCCGGCGCGCTGGCCCCGAAGTCCAGCGCCCAGATCATGGCCGAACTGGCCGCGGGCGAGCCCATGGCGCGGGAAACGGCGCGGCTGTATTGCCATGTCCTTGGCGCCTATCTGGGCGATCTTGCGCTGATCCATCTGCCCTATGGGGGCATTTTCCTGATCGGCGGCATGTCGCGCGCCATGACACCCTGGTTCGCCGAAATGGGCCTTGCCGCATCAATGCGTGACAAGGGGCGCTTTGGCGAATTTCTGAGTGGTTTTCCGGTCTGGGTGGTCGAAGATGATTTTGCGGCCCTGACCGGCTGTGCCGCCTATCTGGCCAACGGCGGCCAGGGCTAAGAATTTTCGACGAAAATTCTTGGTCCTTACCCCGGCAGGTATTTCTTCAGAAAACCCAGCATCGCCGCCAGTCCGTCTTGCGAAATGCCATGGCCCATGCCCTGCATGACATGGCCAAAGATGTCGAACCCTTCGGCGACCAGCGCATTGGCCGCAAGGCGCATCTCTTCAAACGCCACTACCTGATCCTGATCGCCGTGCATGATCAGCATTGGCGGCTTGGCCGTAGCCTCGGCCGCCAACCGCTCTGGCTGGATCAGGCGGCCTGAAATGGCCACGACGGCCGCCGGGGCCACGGCGCGGCGCGGTGCGACCTCGAAACTCATCATCGCCCCTTGCGAAAAGCCCACAAAGGCCAAAGCTTCAGGGCCAAGCCCCTCATAGGCCAGGCGCTGATCGACAAAGGCCGCGATATCCTGGGCCGCGCGCTGCAATCCGGCACTGGCCTGCGCTTCGCTGGAGCCGTCAAAGCGCGGGATCGGGAACCATTGATAGCCAGAAGGCGCGCCCGGAATGCGTTCGGCGGCATCGGGGGCGACAAAGGCCGTGTGCGGCAGATGCGGTGCCAGCACATCGCCGATGTCCAAAAGGTCGGCACCGTTCGCGCCATAGCCGTGCAGGAACACAACCAGGCTTTTGGCTTTGCCCGAGGCAGCAGCCTTGCGGCCAAATTTCAGAAGACGGCTCATCGGGTCCCTTCGCGCGTTTTTGCCACGCGGTAATAGGCCCAAAGCGCGCGGGCCGCAACGGCGCGCCACGGGCTCCAGGCCTCGGCCAGGGCGCGAAAGGCGCGGTCCTTGGGCCGTTCGGGCAGATCGAACAAAAGCCGCGCCGCCTCTTGCAGGGCAAGATCCCCGGGCGCAAAGACATCAGCCCGGCCCAAAGCGAACATGGCATAGATCTCGGCGGTCCAGGCCCCAATGCCGGGGACCGCGACCAGGGTTTCAATGACCTGCGAATTGGGCAAATGCCGCAAAGCGGCGAAATCAATCCCGGCCTGCGCCAGGGCACGGCCATAGCGCGCTTTCTGTCGGCTGAGGCCCACCGCCCGCAACGCCTCGTCGCTGGCCCGGGCCATGGCGGCCTGATCGGTAAACCCTGCCGCCTCCATCCGCGCCCAGATCGCATTGGCCGACGCGACCGAGACCTGCTGGCCGACGATGGCATCCAAAAGGGCGGCAAATCCGTCGGGCTGACGCCGCAACGGCAAGGGCCCGGTCAGCGACAGGGCCTGGGCAAAGCGCGGCTCGCGGGCGGCAAGCCAGGCGGCGCCTTCGGCCACACAATCCGGGGTTTCGATGATACGTCCAACCATGGCCCCCTTTTCCGGTCTGTCCAGCCCGCTTGCAACCCGAAAATCCACTTGAACATCCGCCGCAGCACTCCTACCCATGCCCATCATGACCCAAAACACCGATGCCCTCGCCCGCCGCAACGTTTTTGTCCTTGTCGCGGCCCAGGCCGTGCTGGGCGCCCAGATGCCCATGATCTTTACCATCGCGGGCCTTGCGGGCAAGCAACTGGCCCCGAATGTCTGCCTGGCCACGCTGCCGATCAGCGCCCTTGTCATCGGCTCGATGCTGACGGCCACGCCGATCTCGGCGTTCATGACGCGCTACGGGCGGCGCGCGGGATTTGTTCTGGGGGCGGCGGGCGGGGCGGCGGGGGCCGCGGTGTCGGCCCTTGGCCTGTCGCTGGCCTCTTTCCCGCTGTTCGTTTTTGGCGCATTCCTGAGCGGTATCTACATGTCGGCCCAGGGCTTTTACCGCTTTGCCGCAGCCGATACCGCCAGCCCCGAGTTCCGCCCCAAAGCCATTTCCTGGGTCATGGCCGGGGGTCTGATGTCGGCTGTCTTTGGCCCGGAACTGGTCAAGCTGACCTCGGGGTCCCTGGCCGTGGCCTTTCTGGGCACCTATCTTGCGGCCATTGCGCTGAATGTGGTCGGTGTCTTTCTGTTCGCCCTGCTGCACATCCCCAAACCTGCCCCCGCCGCCCAGGGCGCGGCCAGGGGCCGGACGCGGGGCGAATTGATCCGCACGCCGCGCATCGCAGTGGCTGTGATCGTGGCCACGGTCAGCTATGCCTTGATGAACCTTGTCATGACCTCGTCCCCCCTGGCCGTGGTGGGCTGCGGCTATCACACGGCGGACGCGGCCAATGTCGTGACCGCCCATGTGCTGGCGATGTTCGTGCCCTCGTTCTTCACCGGTCATCTGATCGCCCGTTTCGGGGTCGAGCGCATCATGGCAGTGGGGCTGGTCATCCTGGCCTGCGGCGGTGGCGTGGCCATGGCCGGCGTCAAGTTGGAGAATTTCTTCGGCGCGCTGATGCTCTTGGGCATTGGTTGGAATTTCGGCTTTATTGGGGCCACGACCATGCTGACCGCCGCCCATACGGTCGAGGAGCGCGGGCGCATGCAGGGGCTGAATGACCTTCTGGTCTTTGGCGGGGTCACCCTGGCCAGCTTTTCGTCGGGCGGGCTGATGAATTGTTCGGGCGGCTCGGTCGAGGCCGGTTGGCGGGCGGTCAACATGGCCATGCTACCCTTCCTTGCGCTGGCAGGTGGCGCCCTGATCTGGCTATGGTTGCGGCCCCGGGACGAAACATCAACGACATAGGCCAACCCCATGGTAACGCTTGACATATTCTCGGATCCGGTCTGCCCGTGGTGCTATCTGGGCAAGGCCAATCTGGACCGCGCGCTAGAGGCGCATCCCGATCATCCCTTTGTCGTGGCCTGGCATCCGTTCCAGTTGAACCCGGACATGCCGCCCGAGGGGGTCGAAAAGCACAGCTACCTTCTCGCCCGCTTTGGATCCGAGGCGCAGCTTGCCGCGATTCACGACCGGTTCCGCCAGATTGCCAAACAGAACGGCGTGCAGATGGACCCCGACACGCCCAAGCGCATCCCCAATACGCTGAATGCCCATCGCCTGATCCATTGGGCCGGGCTGGAGGGGCGTCAGACCCTGGTCGTCGCGGCCCTGATGCGCGCCTATTGGGTCGAGGGGCGCGACATCGGCAACCTGTCGGTGCTGGCCGATATTGCCGCCGGTTCCGGCATGGACCGGGCCGTCACCCAGCGCCTGCTGGCCTCGGATGCCGATCTGGAGGACATCAGGACACGCGAAGCCCATGCCCGCACGCGTGGCGTCAGCGCCGTGCCGACCTTCGTGATCGACAACAAATACGTCCTCTCTGGTGCCCAGCCGCCCGAACTTTGGGGCAAGGCGATCGCGGAAGTGACCGAAGGCCAAAAATGAGCGCCGCCAAACTGCCAAGCCAGCGCGAATTCGTCGCCCTGATGGCCATGCTGTTCGCGGGTGTGGCTCTGTCGATCGACGCCATGTTGCCCGCCTTGCCCGCCATTGCGGCAGACCTGTCGCCGGGTGCCGCCAACCGCGCGCAACTGGTCGTGGGCCTGTTCTTTGCGGGTATGGGGCTTGGCACCTTGGTCGCGGGCCCGGTGTCCGATGCGCTGGGCCGCAAGGTGACGATGATGGCCTGTGCGGCGATCTTTCTGGTGGGGGCCGCCCTTTCCGCCATAGCCCCCAGCCTGGACTTGCTGCTGACCGCCCGGTTTCTGCAGGGCCTCGGGGCCGCCGGGCCGCGGTCGGTCGGCATGGCCATGGTGCGCGACCGCTACAAGGGGCGCGACATGGCGCGGATCGTCTCGCTGGTCATGACGATTTTCACCCTGGTGCCGGCCGTGGCCCCGCTGGTCGGGCAAGGTATCCTGCTCATCGGGTCATGGCGGCTGATTTTCGTGGCGTTCATCCTTTTCGGCCTTACGACCCACCTTTGGCTGGGTCTGCGCCAGCCCGAGACCCTGGCCCCGTCACACCGCCGCCCATTGCGCATGTCCCTGCTGTGGCAGGCCAGCCGCGAGATGTTCGCCAGCCCCACGGCGCGGCTGTCGATCCTGTGTCAAAGCCTGTCGCTGGCCTGTCTGGTGGCGATCCTGTCCTCGCAGCAGGGCATCTTTGCCCAGCATTTCGACCGCGCAGCCAGTTTTCCCATGTGGTTCGGCCTGGTGGCCGTCCTGTCGATGGCGGGCAACCTTGCCAATGCGCGGCTGGTCACGCGGATCGGCATGCGCGCCATGGTTCGTGCGACCTATCTTGGATTTGCCGGGCTGACGGCGCTGATCCTTGGGGCGCTGGTCACGGGTCTCATGCCCGCGGCGATCGAGTTTCCCGCCCATATCCTGTGGTCCGTCGCCATCTTTGCCATGATGGGGCTGACCATGGGCAATCTGAACGCCATGGCGATGGAGGATCTGGGCCATATCGCGGGTCTTGCCGCGTCGCTGATGACGGCTTCGGCCACGGTGATATCGGTCATCCTGGCCATTCCCGTCGGCCTGGCGTTCCACGGCACCCAAGTGCCGGTCATGACCGGGGTTCTGGTGTTTTCGACCCTGGCGCTGGGGCTGATGCTGTGGGCCGGGCGGGGCCCCCAAAGGGTCTGACGGGCCATGTCAAACCTATCGATTTGGTTAATGAAAGTCGACAAGTCATTGAAAATACACCATAACACACGATGTCAAAAGTTTTGACGCCGCCTAGCTTTTCCCCGGCTTCACGACCTTTTCCGCCAGATCACGCGCCACGTTGAAGGCGCCCTTGATCCGGTCGGCCTCGGTCTTCATCTCGCCCACCAGGATGATTTTGTTGCCCGCGATCCGGGCGCCCTGCCCCTGGGCCTTGACGAATTCGACCAGGCCGCCGGGATTGGCGAACTTGTCCTGATGGAACTGAACCGTGGCCCCTTTCGGCCCGACATCCAGCCGCGAAATTCCGGCCTTCTTGCACAAAGCCTTGATCCGCACGATCACCATCAGCGTGTTCACTTCGCGGGGCAATGGCCCGAAACGGTCGATCAGTTCGGCGGCAAACCCTTCCAGTTCGACCTTGGTGGCCAGGCTGGACAGGCGGCGATAAAGGCCCAGCCGGATGTCAAGATCGGGGATAAAACTTTCGGGGATCATCACCGGCACGCCCAGATTGATCTGCGGCGCCCATTGATCGTCAACCGCACTCAGGCCCTGCAACTCGCCCGATTTGATCTTGGCGATCGTGTCTTCCAGCATGGCCTGATAAAGTTCGTAGCCCACTTCCTTGATATGGCCCGACTGTTCTTCGCCCAAAAGGTTCCCCGCCCCGCGCAGGTCCAGATCATGCGAGGCAAGGTTGAACCCCGCCCCCAGATTGTCGAGGCTGCCCAGAAGCCGCAGCCTTTTGGACGCTTGCGGCGTCAAGGGCGCCCGGGGTTTGGTGGTCAGATAGCAATAGGCCCGCGTCTTGGCCCGGCCCACCCTGCCCCGGATCTGGTAAAGCTGCGACAGACCGAACATGTCGGCGCGGTGGATGATCATCGTGTTGGCCGTGGGAATATCCAGACCCGATTCGACGATCGAGGTCGCCAGCAGCACGTCATATTTGCCGTCGTAAAACGCGTTCATCCTTTCGTCCAGATCGCCCGCCGCCAACTGGCCATGGGCCACGACAAAGGTTACTTCCGGCACGTGATCCTTCAGAAAGTCGGCGATGTCGTGGATGTCGGAAATGCGCGGCACGACATAGAAACTTTGCCCGCCCCGATAATGTTCGCGCAACAGCGCCTCGCGGATCGTGATCGTATCGAATTCGCTGATATAGGTCCGGATCGCCAGCCGGTCGACCGGGGGCGTGGCGATGATGGACAGATCCCGCACGCCGGTCAGGCTAAGCTGCAAGGTGCGGGGGATGGGTGTGGCGGTCAGCGTCAGGACGTGAACCTCGCTGCGCATCTCTTTCAGACGTTCCTTGTGGCCCACGCCGAAATGCTGTTCCTCGTCGATGACCATAAGGCCAAGGTTCTTGAAGCGCACCGATTTGGCCAGAAGGGCATGGGTGCCGACCACAATATCCACCGCGCCCTGCGCCATGGCCTCGCGCGTCGCATTGGCATCGCGGGCCGAGACAAACCGCGACAGGGGCCGCACCGAGATCGGAAAGCCACGAAAGCGTTCGGCAAAGCTGCGGTAATGCTGGCGCGCCAGCAAGGTGGTCGGGCAGATCACGGCGACCTGCATGCCTGACAGGGCCGCGACAAAGGCCGCGCGCATCGCCACCTCGGTTTTGCCAAAGCCCACATCCCCGACGACCAGCCGGTCCATGGGCGAGCCCTTTTCAAGGTCGGCCACCACATCCGCAATGGCCGACAACTGGTCATCGGTTTCCTGATAGGGAAAGCGGGCGGCAAAAGCCTCCCAAATGCTGTGGGGCGCCTCCAGAATGGGCGCGTGGCGCAAGGCGCGTTCGGCCGCGATGCGCATTAGCTTGTCGGCGATTTCGCGGATACGTTCCTTGAGCTTGGCCTTCTTGGCCTGCCAGGCCCCACCGCCAAGCCGGTCCAGAAGGCCGTCCTCATGGCCATAGCGGCTAAGAAGTTCGATGTTTTCGACCGGCAGATAAAGTTTGGAATTCTCGGCATATTCCAGCGCCACGCAATCATGCGGCGCGCCAAGTGCCCGGATGGTTTCAAGGCCCAGATAGCGCCCGACCCCATGTTCGACATGCACCACCAGATCGCCGACGCTCAGCGTATCCACCTCGCGCAGGAAGTTGTCGGCCTTGCGCTTTTTGCGCGGCTTGGCGACAAGGCGGTCGCCCAGCACATCCTGTTCCGAAATCACCGCAAGGCCCGGCGCGGTAAAGCCCGCTTCAAGCGCCCAGATCATCAGGAAAAGCCCGCCGCGCCCGTCCGGGACGTCGCGGAAATCCTTGACCTCTTTGGCCCCCGTGATGCCCTGATCGGTCAACAGCCCCTTCAACCGCTCGCGCGCGCCTTCGGACCAGGTGGCGATGACGACCTGGTGATCGCGCAAAAGCTTGTGCAGATGATCCGCCAGGGCCCCGAACAGGCTGACGCTTTCCTGCTGACGCTCGGGCGCGAAACTGCGGCCAATCCGGCCTTGGGCATCCAGCACACCTGGCCCCGGCGCCTGAGCCAATGGGGACAATTGAACGGCCCGGTGCCCGGCCACCGCCTGTTCCCATGCCGCGTCGTCAAGATACAACAGATCCGGCGCACAGGGTTTGTAGACCGTGTCCATGCGCCC
>JAYSWK010000552.1:0-3015 GCA_043718085.1 Rhodobacterales bacterium | reverse complement strand
TTTGATTGGCTGTCGGACGCCAAGCTGATCCTGACCGACGAGCTGATTGCCGAAATGCTGCGGCAGCGCAAGGCGACCGGCGTCGTCGACGAAGCTGCATTTGACGACATCGAAGAAGATACAGAGACTTCCGAGGAGGAATAAGATGGCGATTACCTCTGCCAACCAGCTTGAGCTTTTGCAAACCGCCGAGGCGGTAGCGCGCGAAAAGATGATCGACCCTGAGCTGGTCGTTCAGGCCATGGAAGAAAGCCTCGCCCGTGCCGCGAAGTCGCGCTACGGGTCCGAGATGGACATCCGCGTGGCGATCGACCGCAAGACCGGCCGCGCCAGCTTTACCCGCGTGCGCACGGTTGTCGAAGATGATGCTGTGGAAAGCTATCAGGCACAGGTGACGGTGGCGCAGGCAAAGCAGTTCCTGAGCGATCCCAAAGTGGGCGACATGATCGTCGATGAGGTTCCGCCGGTCGAATTGGGCCGTATCGCTGCGCAATCGGCCAAGCAGGTGATCCTCCAGAAAGTCCGCGAAGCCGAGCGGGATCGTCAGTTCGAAGAATTCAAGGAACGCAAGGGCACGATCATCAACGGCGTGGTCAAGCGCGAGGAATACGGCAATATCATCGTCGATATCGGTCGTGGCGAAGCCATCCTGCGCCGCACCGAAAAGATCGGCCGCGAGTCATATCGCCCCAACGACCGCATCCGCGCCTATATCAAGGACGTCCGCCGCGAAGCCCGTGGCCCGCAGGTATTCCTGTCACGGACCGATCCGCAGTTCATGGCGGAACTGTTCAAGATGGAAGTGCCGGAGATCTATGATGGCATCATCGTCATCAAGGCCGTTGCCCGTGATCCGGGTTCGCGCGCCAAGATCGGTGTCATCAGCTATGACAACTCCATCGATCCGGTCGGCGCCTGCGTTGGTATGCGCGGCAGCCGTGTGCAGGCGGTGGTGAACGAGTTGCAGGGTGAAAAGATCGACATCATCCCGTGGAACGAAGATCCGGCGACCTTCCTCGTCAACGCTTTGCAACCGGCAGAAGTCTCCAAGGTGGTCATCGACGAGGAAAACAACCGCATCGAAGTGGTGGTGCCGGACGGGCAACTGTCGCTGGCCATTGGTCGCCGCGGTCAGAACGTGCGGCTGGCAAGCCAGCTGACCGGCCTTGATATCGACATCATGACCGAGGCCGATGAGAGCGAGCGCCGTCAGACCGAATTCACCGAACGCACCAAGCTGTTTGTCGACACCCTGGATCTGGACGAAATCTTCGCTCAGCTTCTGGTGTCGGAAGGCTTCACCAGCCTGGAGGAAGTCGCCTACGTCGATCTGGATGAGCTTGAGGCCATCGAAGGTGTCGATGCCGGCACCGCATCCGAACTTCAGGCCCGTGCCCGCGACTATCTTGAGGCGCAGAACCGTCAGTCAATGGAAAATGCCCGTGCCTTGGGTATCGAAGACAGCCTGGTCAACTTCGAAGGCCTGACGCCGCAGATGCTGGAAGCCCTGGCCGAGGACGGCGTGAAAACGCTGGAAGATTTTGCCACCTGCGCGGACTGGGAACTGGCCGGCGGCTGGACCACGGTCAAAGGCGAGCGGGTCAAGGACGAGGGCCTGCTGGAGAAATTCGAGATGAGCCTTGAAGAAGCGCAGCATCTGGTGATGACCGCGCGTATTCAGCTGGGTTGGGTGGATCCGGCCGAATTGGCGGGTGCCGTGACCGAAGACGACGATGAGGAGGTCGAGGCCTGATCTTTGGGCCCCGAATAACCAAATATGACCCGTGGCGGCAAAGACAAAGACCAGGAAGATCCGGAACGGCGCTGCATCGTTACCGGAGAGGTTCAGCCCAAGGCCGGACTGATCCGTTTCGTGCTGTCCCCAGAAGGGGTGGTCTTTCCCGATCTGGCATGTAAATTGCCGGGCCGGGGTATCTGGGTGACGGCGGATCGTGCTGCCATCAGCAAAGCCGCCGACAAGGGGCTGTTTGCGCGGGCGGCGAAAGCGCCCGCTCAGGCGCCCGCGGGGTTGGTCGATCTGGTCGAGACTGGTCAGGCCCGCCGCGTGGTTGATCTTATTTCTCTGGCGCGCAAAGCAGGGCTTTGCGTTGCCGGGTTTGAGAAGGTAAAGGGCTGGCTTGCTGACGGACGGGCCAAGGTCTTGTTTCAGGCCTCGGACGGATCGGAACGCGGCAAGGGCAAACTTTATACGCCCGAAGGCGGTCGATGGTTCGGCTGCCTGACTGCATCCGAACTGGGTTTGGCATTCGGACGCGATTATGTGATACATGGCGCGCTTGCGGCTGGTGGACTCACGAGGCGTGTTGTAGAGGAGGCCGCAAAGCTGAACGGCTTGCGGCAAACGGACGGCGGAACACCCGCCTTGAAGGATTAAAGACTCGCATGAGCGATACTGACGGCAAAAAACCACTCGGCCTTGGCGCCGGACGTCCCGGGCAGGTGAAGCAAAGCTTCAGCCACGGGCGCACGAAGGCGGTCATCGTTGAGACGAAGCGCAAGCGCGTTGTCGTGCCGAAGCCGGGTACGCCTGCCACCTCTGCCGGGGGCGGCTCGACCACCTATGGCGATCCGTCCAAACGGCCCGCCGGTATTTCCGATGCGGAAATGGAACGCCGGATGAAGGCGCTTCAAGCGGCCAAGCTGCGCGAGGTTGAAGACAACGCGCGCCGGGCATCAGAAGAACTCCAGCGCGAAGAAGAACGCGATCGGCGCCGCGCGGATATTGAAGCCAAGGAGCGCGAAGAGCGCGAGCATCAGGATGCGCTGCGACTGAAGGCCGACGAAGAGGCGCGCAAAGTAAGCGAGGCGGAAACCCGTGCCGCCCGCAAGGAAGAAGTGCGCGCCAAGCCCGACGCCAAGCCCGTGATCGCCGATCAGGCCGCAGCCGAAGCTGCGGCGACACGCGTCGAAACCAAGGGCGTGCCCGTCGGCGGCCCGCGTAAAACCGACCGCGAACGCGATGACCGCCCCGGCGCCACCAATGACCGCGACAAG
>JAYSWK010000551.1:0-3017 GCA_043718085.1 Rhodobacterales bacterium | reverse complement strand
TGCGCTGGACGCGGCACCCTTGGCGCGGCTTTTGCCGGACTTTCGCCTGACACCGCTGGACGATGTTCTGCGCGAGGAATTGGCGGTTTTGGCGCCGGGGTTGCTGGCACCTCAGGGCAGGATGACATCGGCCCAGACCGGACGGTGATGCGAGGCGGCGGTCAGCGTGGCGGTGAATGGATCAGATTGTGATGGCCAAAAGACACCGGTGGCCGTCACGCCGAGCCCGGTTTGCGGCAAAAGCACATCGACGCGCAGCCCGCCAAGGCCCTTGTCATAGAAAGCCGTGTCCAGAAGCGGGTCGCCCTTTTGCCCGGTGTCGTCGTGCAGATTTTCGCCTTGGGGCATTGGGTCTTGCAAAGCGGGGTGGGACAGAAGCGCCGTGATCGCCCCATGCAGCCCATCGCCATCGACAGGATCAAGGCTGGATTGGCCAAGCAGGACAAAGGGTGCCTCGGGCGGCGGAAATGGCAGGTCGCCGTCCAGAAGCTGCAGCCAGAAGGCGGCCTC
Source organism: Rhodobacterales bacterium (assembly GCA_043718085.1). Taxonomy (GTDB): domain Bacteria; phylum Pseudomonadota; class Alphaproteobacteria; order Rhodobacterales; family Rhodobacteraceae; genus Stagnihabitans. Next base: position 2,507 of record JAYSWK010000551.1, on the reverse strand, counting down.
GTCATGGTTGCGCCGCCCGTTGCGATCTTCGGGGCCGTCAAAGACGGGGGGCGTGGCATACCAGGTCAGAAGGCGCAGGCTTTTGCCATCGCCGTAGGTCAGCGGCACCTCGAAATGGCCCGAGGTGGACAGAAGCTGCACGGCGCGGGCGGCATCGGTCATATCGGGTGGCAAGTCGGCGCCGGGCAGGTCGCGCCACAGAAGGGTGGAAAAATCACGGGGTTGGCCCAGGGGAAAGCGCGACAGCACGGCGATCCCGGCGGAACCGGCAAAGCGCCCGAAGCCCTGGGCGTCGCGCGCCTCGCCCGATGCGCCATTGCCATCCAGGTCAAGCCCGGTTTGCACGCCGGTATTGGGGCGCAGGGCCAGGGCATGGGGATAGGGCGCGCCGGCCTTGGCAAGATCGTCTTGCAAGGCGGTCAGGGCGGATTGGGCATAGTCATAATCCACACCGGTCAGCACGACGACATCTGCATCAAGCCGCACCAGCACTGCCACAACGGCGGCCACTTGCGGGTCATCGCGGTCGCGGATGGATTGCAACAAAAGGCCCGGACCCCTGCGCACCAATTCAGGGTTCCATGTGGCGATGCGCAGCACCTCGGCACTGGCGGGAGGGCCAAGTGCGCCGAAAAGAAGGATCAGACAGGCGCCAAGGACCCGGCGCCAAGACCGCCCTCTTCCTTGCGACGATCCGCGATCATATCGGCCACGCGACCCATCGCGATGCCGCGCATGAATAGGCTGGCGGGAAGGAAGGCCCATGCCGTAATTGTCCAGATCAGGGTTTGCGGAGAGGTCAGCTGCAACGGCTGAAAGCCGACAGAAGCGACCTCGACCACAGCCGGAATAAGGAAAGGCAACAGGAAGCCAAGCGCGATGTTGACCCTGGCATCGCGGGTCAGGCGCGCCACGACGTCGCCGCCGCTGGTCGGGTCAAAGGTCGGCAGATTGACCCAGACATTGAAGGGCTTGTCGCGGCGTGGCCAGGAGCCGACGCGCAGCTGAATGGCGAAAACGCCCAAAGAGACCAGTGAGATCAGATAGGACATGCCAGCGGCGGTGCGCACGGCGCTGATCTGCGCCTCGGTCGCGTCACTGGCCATCATCAGCGTGGCAAGACGCACGGGCGAATATGGGAAATCCATGGAAAGGCCGATGAGGGCCCCGACGGCATGGATCAGCTGGGTCATGGTCGACGGATCAGTGCGCCCGCGTTCAATGGCCGAAAGGCAGAACACCGTGACGAAAAGCATGAGAAAACGGATGCGGTTGAAGGGCGGCGCATCGCGAAATTCAAACAGGCCGGGATAGACGGCCTTGTATTCGACAAAGGTCAGGGTCCCTGCGAACAGGGCCACCAAAGCCACCATCTGCTGACTGTCGGGCCGCAAATCGGTCAGGAAAATGGTCGGCGTCGCGATGACAAACATCACCAACAACCCGCGAACCGCAGCACTTGTCCAGCGAGAAACCCTCAATCCTGCACCCTTCGTCCGGACGGACCTGATGCGATGCCAGGCCCTTGTTCCGATGATTTCCCGCAAATTGTGGCGGGCTGCCTCAATCTTGCCCAATTTGTGCCTTCTTTCGCTATACGCCGCAACCGCTTGGTTAACTTGATGTAATCAGCATGGCACTTTCAGGGACAAGGTGTTGCAGGATTGAATCATTCCGGTGTTGAAATGAAGGCCGCCTTGATCGGTTGATGCAAGGCGGCGCTAGATGTTGTGGATTTCGGGGATTCATGCGGGATGAGTTTCAGCAGAATCGGAATTCGCTGTCTCTCGCCAAGGCTCGAACACGAATTCCGATCGTCCTGGTTTCAGTGAAAACTCGTCCCGCTCTAGGCCCAAGGACGCAAAGCGGCGGCCTTTTGTTCGAACGTGGTGATGGCGCTTGCCTTTTCCAGGGTCAGACCAATGTCATCCAGCCCGTTGATGAGGCAATGCTTGCGGTGGCTGTCCACTTCGAAGGCAAAGACCTGACCGTCTGACGTGGTCACGGTCTGGGCCCCCAGGTCGATGGTTTGGCGGGCGTTGGCCCCTTTGCGGGCGTCGGCCATCAGGATGTCGACCACCTCTTGCGGCAGGAAGATGGGCAGGATGCCGTTCTTGAAGCAGTTGTTATAGAAGATGTCGGCAAAGCTGGTGGAAATCACGCAGCGGATGCCGAAATCCAGAAGGGCCCAGGGCGCGTGTTCGCGCGACGAGCCGCAGCCGAAATTGTCGCCGGCCACCAGGATCTCGGCGTGGCGCCAGGCGGGCTGGTTCAGCACGAAATCCGGGATCTCTGCGCCACCTTCCGTATAGCGCATCTCGTCAAACAGGTTCTTGCCCAGGCCGGTGCGGGCGATGGTTTTGAGAAACTGCTTGGGGATGATCATGTCGGTGTCGATGTTGACCAAGGGCATGGGCGCCGCGATGCCGGTGAGTTTGGTGAATTTTTCCATTACATCATCTCCCGAACGTCAGTGAGGTGGCCGGTGATTGCAGCGGCGGCGGCCA
>JAYSWK010000056.1:0-2386 GCA_043718085.1 Rhodobacterales bacterium | reverse complement strand
AAAGCGGGATGAGTTTGCATGGAATCGAAAAACGCTGCCTCTCGCATTCGCTCGAACGCGCATTTCGATGAGTTTGTTTCCATGAAACCTCATCCCGCCCTAGACCTGCCGCCCCCTTGCCATTCAGGAGAGTGTGTCGATGCCGTTCACGACCAGGGCCATGGTGATGCGCCAAGCGGGCGCATCGGATGTGTTGGAACCGCGCGACATTGATCTGCCCTGGGACGCCAAGGGCAGCGCGGTTCTGGTGCGGCTTGCAGCAGCCGGGGTCAATCCGGCCGATACGTTCTTTCGCGCCCTTGGCCCCTATGCAGGGTCGGCTGCGGGATGCGTTCTTGGTCATGACGGAGCGGGTATCGTGCAAGCGGTCGGCGCCAGGACAACGGGCATTCGCCCCGGTGACAGGGTCTGCTTTTGCTATGGCGGCGTGGGGGTCAGCGCCGGGACCTATGCCCAGCACGCCGTTGTGCCTTGCGATGTCGTTGTGCCTGTTCCCGACGACGTGCCCCTTGAGGATGCCGCGGCGATTGCCCTGGTGTTCATCACGGGTTGGGAGGCGATGGTCGAACGGGCCGGCGTGGCATCGGGCGATCTGGTGTTGATCCATGGCGGTGCGGGCGGCACGGGGCAGATTGCCACCCAGATCGCGCGGGCTTTGGGCGCGCGGGTGGCCACGACGGTCAGCTCGTCCGAAAAGGCCCGGTTGTCCCGTGCTGCCGGGGCGGAATGCGTGATCAATTACCGCCAGGATGATTTCGTCGCCGCCGTAATGGCATGGAGCGACGGTCAGGGTGTGCGCGCCGTGCTGGACAATATCGGCGGCGAAGGATTTCTCCAAAGCCTCAGGGTGCTGGCGCCCTATGGTCAGATGGTGACGCTGATGGGCGCGCCGGGCGATCTTGAGGATGGCACAGCCTACAATGCCAATCTGACGATCCATAATGTGATGATGCTGACCCCGATGTGGAAAGGCCTGCGCCCGCACCTGATCCGCCAGGCGCAGATCTTGCGCCAGGCCATGCAGTGGCTGGCCGAGGGGAAGGTTTTCGTGCCCATCCAGGCCCGCTTTCCCTTGGAAGATGCGGCCCATGCCCATGACCTTTTGGACGGGGCGCATGGCAGCGGAAAGATCATATTGACCATGCCACCACCCTAGGCCCTTGGCCGACCACCAAGCCCGGGCACGCGACGCGAAAACACAAGGACAGGATTGCACCATGATGGACCATTTCTTTGCCGAACCCGCCAACTGGGATTTTCCGGTGCCGGTCAAATACGGGCCGGGCCGGTTGTCGCAGATCGGTGCGCTTTGCGCGGGCAGGGGGTGTCGCAACCCGTTGATCGTCACCGACCGCGCGACCGCGACCCTGCCTTTCGTGGATCAGCTTCGCGGGTTTCTGACCCAGGCGGGCCTTGGCCACGGCAGTTTCACCGATGTCTCACCCAATCCGGCCGATACCGAGGTTGCCGCGGGCAAGCGGGCCTTTCTGCAAGGCGGGCATGACAGCGTCATTGCCCTTGGTGGCGGATCCGGCATGGATGCGGGCAAGGCGATCAGTCTGATCTTGCGGACCAACCGTGCGCTTTGGGATTTTGACTTTGACAACCCGCCGCCGGACGAGATGACACAGGCCGATTTCGTGCCCCTGATCTGCGTGCCCACCACGTCGGGCACCGGGGCCGAGACGGAAAGCACGGCGATGATCACCGATACCGGGCGTCTGGTCAAAGGCTGCGTCTGGCATCCGTTGCAAAAGCCTTTTGCGGCCCTGCTTGATCCCGAACTGACCTATGGCCTGCCGCGCAACCTGACCGCCTGGACGGGCTGCGATGCGCTGGTCCACGCGATCGAGGCCTATGTCGTTCCAGCCTTTCATCCGATGTGCGACGGTATCGCCTTGCAGGCCCTGGGCATGATCCATGACGCGCTGCCCAGGACGCTGGATCGGCCAACCTCGGTTGATGCGCGCGGCGCGATGCTGGTCGGGTCCTGCATGGCGGGCGTGGCATTCCTGAAGGGTCTGGGTCTGGTGCATGCCATCAGCCATATGGTCGGGGCCGCGTTTAACACGCATCACGGGCTGACCAATGCCGTGCTTTTGCCCGTGGTCCTGCGCTTCAATGCCGATGCGATGGCCCCGAAGATTGGTCCGATGTGTCAGGCAATGGGTGTGGAGGGCAGGGATTTTGACAGCTTTTACCAGGCGGTCTGCGCCCTTCTGGACCGCTGCGCCATTCCACGCAGTCTGGCCGAGATTGGCGTGACGCCCGATCATACTGCCAGCATTGCCGCCAAGGCTTTGCGCGACCCCGCCGCCGGAACCAACCCGCGCAAGGCCAGCATGGCCGATATCGAACGACTGATCACCCAGGCCATCGCGGGGGC
>JAYSWK010000550.1:0-7533 GCA_043718085.1 Rhodobacterales bacterium | reverse complement strand
ACCGATTTTGCCGTCATCGAGATCGGCATGAACCATCCCGGCGAAATCGCCCCCCTGGCCCAAATGGCCATGCTCGATGTCGCCCTCATCACCACCATTGCCCCGGCACATCTTGAAGCCTTCGGCGGAATAGACGGCATCGCCAGCGAAAAAGCCGCGATCTTTGACGGGCTTTACGCTCACGGCACCGCCATCATCCCGCTCGACACCCCCACCGCCCCGATCCTTTTGGCAAAGGCCCGGGCCATCGGCGCCCATATCGTCACTTTCGGCGCAGACCGGGCTGCCGATTACCACCTCGCCCATGTCACCGTCGGCGACATGGCCACTGTCGTCCGCGCCACCCGCCGTGGCCAGAATCTCCTTTACAAAGTGATGTCCCCTGGCCGCCACTTTGCCGCAAATGCCCTTGGCGCCCTGGCCGTGGCCGACGCGCTGGGTCTTGACCCCGTGATCGCCGCCGCCGATCTTGGCCGCTGGTCACCACCACGGGGCCGCGGCACCCGCGAACGCATCACCCTTGACCCGGTCGAAAACCTGTCCTTCGACCTCATCGACGACGCGTTCAACTCGAACCCCGCTTCGCTGGCTGCGGCTTTGGATGTCCTGATCGCCGCCCGGCCCCAGGATCAGGTCGGCCGCATCGCCAGCGGTCGCCGCATCGCCATCCTGGGTGACATGCTGGAACTTGGGCCGACCGAGGATGCGCTGCACCGCGCCATCGCGCAGCATCCCGGACTTTCCGCCATCACCACCGTGCATTGTGTCGGCCCCCGGATGTCCTTGCTGCATCAGACCCTGCCCCGGGCGCAACGCGGCCAATGGGTCGCCAGCGCCCCCGAACTTGCCGCCCATATCCGCAGCCTTGTCGATGCGGGGGATGTGGTTCTGGTCAAGGGGTCGAAGGGTATCAAGGTCTCGCTCGTGGTTGACGCTTTGCGCAAATTGGGTCAAGGGGCGGGCTGATGTGCGAAACCGGCGCGCTTGAAAGGGGACAAGTATGCTCTATTGGCTGACCGAGTTCTCGGACGGGGGCGACTTTTTCAACCTGTTCAAATACGTCACCTTTCGCGCAGGCGGAGCCTTCTTCACCGCCCTGATCTTTGGCTTCATCTTCGGCCAGCCGCTGATCGACCTTTTGCGCCGCAAGCAGGGCAAGGGTCAGCCGATCCGCGATGACGGGCCGCAAAGCCACTTCATCAAGGCCGGCACCCCCACGATGGGCGGGCTTTTGATCCTGTCGGCCCTGGTCGTGTCCACCCTGGGCTGGGCGCGGCTGGACGATCCCTTTGTCTGGATCACCCTCTTGGTCACGCTGGCCTTCGGGCTGATCGGCTTTGCCGACGATTTCGCCAAGGTGACCAGGCAGGACACCAAGGGCGTCTCGTCCCGGCTGCGCATGCTCTTGGGGCTGGTGATCGCGGGCCTGGCCTGTTACGCGGCGGCGCTGTTTCAGCCCGCCGATCTTGCCTTTCAACTGGCCCTGCCGGTGTTCAAGAACACGCTCGTCAACCTGGGCTGGTTCTTCATCCCCTTTGGCATGGTTGTCATTGTCGGCGCCGCCAATGCCGTGAACCTGACCGATGGTCTTGACGGGCTGGCCATCATGCCCGTGATGATCGCCGGAGGCACGCTGGGCATCATCTCTTATGTCGTCGGTTCCACGACCTTTTCCAGCTACCTCGGCGTCCATTACGTCGAAGGCACGTCCGAGCTTTTGATCTTCGCCGCCGGGCTTTTCGGCGCGGGCCTTGGCTTTTTGTGGTACAACGCCCCCCCGGCCGCCGTGTTCATGGGTGATACAGGCTCCCTCGCCCTGGGCGGTGCCCTTGGCGCCATCGCCATCTGCATCAAGCACGAGATCGTCCTGGCCGTCGTCGGCGGCCTGTTCGTGGTCGAGGCCATGTCTGTCATCATCCAGGTCGCCTATTACAAACGCACCAAGAAACGCATTTTCCTGATGGCCCCCATCCACCACCATTTCGAAAAGCGCGGCTGGTCCGAACCGCAAATCGTCATCCGCTTCTGGATCATCTCGCTGATCCTCGCCATGATCGGGCTGGCAACGCTGAAGGTGCGGTAAAGGCCGCGAAAGGACGACCCATTGTTCTCAGCCTGCCCTGACCGCCAACTTCCCGCCATTGCAGCCTACCACTGCGGCCCCTACCTTATCGCGGCCATCCTCCAGGACCCCGGCACCATTCATGGCAACCAAAGCGGCGCATCCCGCACCCGTGAGGTTGGCGTCCTGAATCCGGACCCGACCGCCGCCCTCGTCAAACAGGCATTGGAAGCAAATGCCATCCCCCTCTCGGCCTACCTGCCGCTCAACGCGGTGCCTTGGTATGATGCTCCCAAACACCGCAGCAACGCCCTCCTGCGCGAAGGAGCCGACTACAATCGTACCCTTATCCTGCAACACGCCGTCAAACTGGTTCTCCTGCTTGGTAAGGACGCCCACCGCAGCGCAGACTTCCTGCGCCTTCCTCCCGAAATCGATTTGCGAAAACTTCCCCATCCCGGCAGGCTCGGCCTGATCAATTTTGTCGAGAACGGCGCAAGGATAGGCGCCGCCGCCGCCCGACAACGGATCATCTACGGCTTCCGCCTTTCATGACCACACCCCCCCCTTCATCGGTTCATAAATATCCCACAGGTCGTTCCAAATCCAAGCTGGATTTGGAGCCTGGTCTGGGGGGTGTGAAACCCCCAGCATTGTCCACCAAAAGGCTCCCCATGCGCGAGTCCGACCTCTACCCCCCCGTCAAAGCCTTCCTGGAATCCCAGGGCTATACGGTCAAATCCGAGATCGGCCATCTCGATGTGCTGGCCATCAGGGCCGACGGGCCGCCCGTGGTGGTCGAACTCAAGACCTCCTTCTCCCTCGCCCTTGTCTTGCAAGGGGTGGAACGGCAGAGCCTGTTCGACCACGTCTACCTTGCCGTCCCCGTGGGCCCCAAGGGCTGGCCCGCGCGGTACAAGGACATCATCCGGCTGTGCCGCCGCCTGGGCCTTGGCCTTCTGGCGGTCAAGTCCGACGCGACGGTCGAGGCCCATCTTGACCCCGGCCCCTATGCGCCGCGCAAGAATACCGTCAAATCCGCACGTCTGTTGCGCGAGTTTTCCCGTCGCCAGGGCGACCCCAACATCGGCGGCACCACGGGCATCAAGCGCGTCACCGCCTATCGCCAGGACGCCATGCGGCTGGCCGCCCATCTGGCCGGTCATGGCCCCCAAAGCCCCGCCGCCCTGGCCCGCGCCACCGGGGTCACGCGCGCCCAAGCCATCCTGCGCGCCGATCATTATGGCTGGTTCGCCCATCACGCGCGCGGGATTTACGACATTTCAGCCCAGGGACTGCAGGCCCTGTCCGGGGCGCTGGACTGACCTCTAAGCCCCGCCGCCCTGGCCCGCGCCACCGGGGTCACGCGCGCCCAAGGCCTCCTGCCCGCCGATCATTCTGCCCGGTTCGCCCATCCCGCGCGCGGGCTTTATGACATGTCGGCCCAGCGCCGGCCTTGCCCAGCACGCCCCCCCGTGCAACCCTTGGCCAATGTCCTGACCGCACTGGCCGCCATGCCCCGCACGCTCGCTCTGACCCCCGACCTTGTCGCCCGCGTGCCGCCCCATGACGGCGTGACGGGCAAGCTTGCCGACCGCCCCGATCTGTCCACCGCCGCAGAGATCGACCAGATCGCCCAGCACCTGCTCGCCCAGCGTCCCGCAGATGGCCAGGTCTGGATCTTTGCCTATGGCTCGCTGATCTGGGCCCCCGAGTTCGACTTTGTCGAAGAGCGGCTGGCCACGGTGCGCGGCTGGCACAGGTCGTTCTGCCTGGGTTGGGTGCGGCTTTATCGCGGCACCCCCGAACGGCCCGGCGTCATGCTGGGCCTGGACCGTGGCGGGTCCTGCAAAGGCGTGCTCTTCCGCCTGCCGCCCGAAGCGATGGAAGCGAACCTGCGCAAGATCCTGAAACGCGAATTTCCCATCGCCGTCACCGGCCATTTGCCGGTGCGCTGGATGAAAGCCGCCACGCTGCAAGGCACCGTCCACGCCATCGGCTTTCCCATCAGCCGCAAAAGCGATTTCTACCTGCCCGGTCTGACCACCGAAACCGTCGTCCAGGCCCTGGCCACCGCAGCGGGCGAGCGGGGCTCCATGGCCGAATATCTGCACAGCACCATCACCCATCTGGCCGACCGAGGCATCCACGATAACTACCTGTGGCACCTGCAATCCCTGGTCGCGGCCCGCATCGCGCGGGAATATCCCCAGGACGCCCCTTTGTGATCCACACCTTCTTCGACCTTCTGGCCCCTGCCGCCGCCTTCCAGACCATCCGCCTGACCCAGGCCTGGCGTCCCCCCGCGATCCCGCCCGCCGCCTTCCGCCCCGCCTATGCCGTGACCCTGGTGATCGGGGCGGTCCTTGGCGCCTATACACTTGGCACGCTCAACCTCTGGCTCTCGGGCGTTCCCGGCATCGGCCGCTCGATCCTGGGCGCGCTTTGCGGCGCCATCCTGGCGATCGAGGTCTACAAATCCGCCACCGGCATCACAGGCTCGACCGGACTGATCTTCGTGCCGGGCTTCACCGTGGCGGTCATGATCGGGCGCATCGGCTGCTATCAGACCGGTCTGCCCGACAATACCTATGGCACGCCCACCACCCTGCCCTGGGGCCATGACTTTGGCGACGGTATCCCCCGCCACCCCGTCCAGCTTTAGGAATGCGGCGCCATGGCTTTGTTCGCGGTCTATGCCCTGGTGGCGCTCGCCCGCCGCGACCCGTTCTTCCAAAGAAACGGCTTTTACCTCATGGCGGGCTTTTGCGCCCTTGAACGCTTTGGCCTGGAATTCCTCAAACCCTATGCCCCGCTCCTTGGCCCGTTCACCCTTTTTCATCTCGCCACCGCGGCGCTTCTCACCTACGCTTTGACCATGATCTTCAGGAAATCCGATGTTTGAACGCAAGATCGCCCCCTATCTTTTCCACGGCCAGACCATGTCGCTGTGCAATATCTGCCTGGCCCCGGTGCCGGCCAAGATCATCATCGAAGGCGATGATGTCTTTTACCGCAGGCACTGCATCTCCTTACTGGCAACGACTTTCAACACAGCTTCGGCATAAACAAAGCGTTTTCAACGCCTTGTCATAGTTTTCACGCGTGAAATCCCCCTTGCCGCTGCGCCCCCGACAGGGCATCCTGCGCCCAACTCAGGGGGAAAACATGACCAGCCTCATCATCGGCGCCGCAGGCATGATCGGCCACAAACTTGCCACCACGCTCTCGAACGAGGCCCTGATCCTTGCCGATGCCGTCGCCCCCGCCCCCCTGCCCGGGGCACAGGTTCTGACGCTGGACCTCGTGGACCCCGCCACCCCGGCGCGCCTCCTGGCGACCCGGCCCGCCACGATCTACCACCTCGCCGCCGTCGTCTCGGGCGAGGCGGAGGCTGATTTCGACAAGGGCTATGCCGTCAACCTTGACAGCATCCGCACCCTGCTCGAGGCAATCCGCGGGACGCCGAACTACCACCCCAAATTCGTCTATGCCTCGTCAGGTGCCGTGATGGGCCGCCCCTTCCCGGATGCCATCCCCGACGACTTCCACGCCGTTCCCCTCACCTCCTACGGCACCCAGAAGGCCATCGCCGAGCTCCTGATCAACGACTACTCCCGCCGCGGCTTCATCGACGGGGTGTCGCTCCGCCTGCCCACCATCTGCATCCGCCCCGGCCTGCCGAACCGCGCAGCCTCCTCGTTCTTCTCCAACATCCTGCGCGAACCTCTTGCCGGCAAGAAGGCCAACCTGCCCGTCCCCGACGACACCCGCCACTGGTTCGCCTCGCCCCGCACCGCAGTCGGCTTTTTCCGCCATGCCGCCGCCATGGACACCGCCCCCCTCGGCGCCGACCGTGCCATCAGCGTCCCCGGCCTCTCCGCCACTGTCGCCGACCAACTCGCCGCCCTGAAGCGCGCCGCTGGCCCCGTTGCCCTGAACCTCATCACCCGCAACCCCGACCCTGCCGTCGAAAAGATCGTCCTCGGCTGGGCCCTAGCCTACGAGGCCAAGCGCGCCCTCGCCCTCGGCTTTGTCGCCGACGCCAATTTCGACGACATCATTGCCGCCCACCTGGCCGAAAACCCATGACCCGCCCCCTGCACCCCACCGCGCTTGTCACCGGCGGCAACCGTGGCATCGGCCGCGCCATTGCCGCAGGTCTGATCGCCAGGGCTGCACCGTCACCATCGGTGCACGCAACGCGGACGAGGGCCGTGCGGCGGCCGCCGATCTGAACTGCCGCCATGCCCATATCGACCTGACCGATGCCGACACCTGTTTCGCCGCCGTGACCAAGGCCGGGGGCTTTGACATCCTGATCAACAACGCGGGCATCCTCGGCGACGCCTCGCTCCTCACCAAGGACAGCGATTTCGACCTGGCGATCGAGGTCATGGTCAACGCCCCTCTCGACCTCATCCGCCTGTGCACGCCCTATTGGCAGCAAACTGGCTGGGGCCGCATCGTCAACCTGTCGTCAAGTTTGGGAAGCCACGCCCAGGGTCTTGCCGGCCCCGGCGCTTACGGCGTCGCCAAAGCCGCGCTGGGCGCCCTGACCCATGCCCTGCCCCGCGACCTGCCGCAAGGCGTCAAGATCAACGCATGCGATCCGGGCTGGGTCGCCACCCGCATGGGCGGAACCGATGCCCCCCTGACCCCCGAGGAAGGCGCCGACACGCCCCTCTGGCTCGCCCTCCTGCCCGACGGCGGCCCGACCGGCGGCTTTTTCCGCAAACGCCAACCCGCCGCGTGGTAGGTCGGGGGACACCCTTACTCCCGCTTACCCCTCGACCGGCACCGAATACAGGATGAAATCGCTTTTCGGCCGATAGCTGTCGTAAAGCTTCCGCCCGGCGTAATTGTACTCCTGCGTCAGCCAGCGCACATTGGAAATTCCGCGCCCGCGCGCAAAACCGATCACATTGTCGATCAACCCGCGCCCCACCCCGCCGCCCCGCACATCGGGCCGCACGAAAAGGTCGGACAGATAGCACACCTTGGCCCCCGACAGGCTGCGGTGCATCAACTGATACTGGGCAAAGCCCACGACCTTGCCGTCCACTTCGGCCAGATCGCACCAGAAATCGGGGGACCCGTCAAAGATCCAGGCCCAGACCGCCGCCTTGGCCTCGGGCGACACCTGGGTCTTGTAGAACGCGGCGTAAGCGTCAAACAATGCCTCCCACACCGCCCGATCCGCCGGGGTCACCGCCCTGATGATCATGCCATCCCCCCATCGATCAACCGCCGCGCCAACCGCATATAGGGCTCGGCCAAAGGCCCTTCCGTCGCGGCGATGGGTGTGCCACTGTCGCCCGCCAGCCGCACCTCGATGTTCAAGGGCAGCTCGCCCAGGAACGGCAGGTCCGTCTTTTGCGCCTCGGCGGCAACACCGCCATGGCCGAAGATATGCGCCTCATGCCCGCAATTGGGGCAGATATAGGTGGACATGTTCTCGATCAGCCCCA
>JAYSWK010000549.1:0-7534 GCA_043718085.1 Rhodobacterales bacterium | reverse complement strand
ATGGCCGATAGTAACAGCGTCCAACGCGCCGCCATTAACAAGAACGGGATGATGTCTGCAAGCGTCAGGTTAACCATCAGCGTTTCCCCACAAAAAGCTGTCGTCCGGCGCGGTTGAACAACCAGCGTATGAGCAAAGCCATGACAAGATAGATTACGGTCACGGCGAAATAGGTCTCGAACGCGCGGTAAGTACGCGACTGGATCAGATCGGCGGCATGGGTCAGATCGGTGACGGCAACCTGCGAAACCACGGCCGATTCCAGCATGGTGATGATGATCTGGCTGACCAAAGCCGGATAGACGATGGCAACTGCTTGCGGCAGGATAATGTAGATAAACGTCGAAATTGACGCAATGCCAAGGGCATAGCCCGCTTCACGCTGGCCGGGCGGCACGGCCTCGATCCCGGCGCGGACAATCTCAATGCCGTAGGCCGTCAGGTTGATGGTCATCGCCAATGTGGCCGCCTCAAACGCCGTCAGTTTCACGCCGAGGCTGGGTAATCCGAAAAAGATGAAGAAAAGCTGCACGATGAATGGCGTGTTGCGGATCAGTTCGACGTAGATGCCCACCAGCCGGCGCAGCCAGCCCCGGCCCCACAAGGTCGCAGCTGCGCCAGCGATGCTCAGCGCCATGCCAAGCGTTGCCGCGATCGCCGTCAAACCGACAGTCAGGCCTGCCCCATGAAGGAGCAGGCCGATATTTTCCGAAATCGCGCTGAAATCGAATTCGTAGCCCATGGTTGACTTAGAAGCCTTCAACCAACGGTTGCTTCAGCCACTTCACGGCCAGATCGTTCAGCTGGCCATCGGCCTTCATTGCGATCAGCGCATCGTTCAGCGCCTTTTGGAGCGCCACTTCACCCTTTTTCACCGCCATTTGCGACGGCGAGGTCAGCAGCAGGAACTTCTCAACCGGCTCGATCGCCGGGTTCTGCGCAAGAATCGTCGCCCCGACATCGTTGCCAACCACCATCAGCTGCGCCTGACCCGACAGGAACGCCGAGATCACGCCGCTATAGTCACTGTAGCGCTGGATGTCGGCATCTGCCGGGGCAACCTTGGTCACTTCAGTGTCTTCCAGAGTGCCGCGGTTCACGGCGATGGTTTTGCCGGAAAGGCCCGCAGCGTCTTTTACATCCACATCTTTCGGCCCCATGACGGCGATGTAATAGGGCGCATAGGCGTCGGTATAGTCCACCACCTGTGCCCGCTCGTCGCTGTAGCCAATGCTGAGCAGCAGATCGACCTTGCCTTCGGTCAGAAAGGGAATTCGGTTCTGCCCCGTGATGCCGACCAACTCGGCCTTGACGCCAAGGGCTGCCGCAAGCTTGTCGGCAACCTCGGTGTCATAGCCCTCGATTTTCATGCTGGAATTGAGTGAGGCGAAGGGCGGAAAATCTTCGAAGATCCCGACCTTGATGACGCCTGCTTTGGTGATGTCGTCCAGCACATCCGCCTGCGCAGGTGTCATTGCGCCCACCAGAAAAGTGGTGGCCAAGACGAGGCCGCAGCCCAAACTGGCCCTGCGGGAAAGTGAAAATATCATGTCATCCTCCTGATTGTTGGGTTCATACGCGTTGCTTTTGACACGTCTGGGTCCAGTGTCGTTGGTTTTCTTGCCTGATCAATAGTGATGATCCGAAACTCAGTTTGGCTAACATCCATGTAAGAACGGGCACTGCTGATCATTGGCCAAGTGCGGGGTTCAGTGTGTCACCCGTCTGTGTTTCGGCGTGCAATATTGACCCCTATGGGGGGTCAGTATTGCGTGCAGATTGACACTCGACATTGCACAGCGAGAGCGGGCAGCTCTCATAAGGCATCGCCGCCGGGCCAATGATCTCGGGGCGCGTCTTGAAGTATGAAAGGGGCCGGGTTTCGCCATCTCAGCAGGCTGCGAGCGCGCGCTGCCCGCCCCAAACCGATTTTCTCTGACCTTCCCGTCAGAACGCTTCGGCGCGGTGGACAGCCCGGCCAGACAGCAGTGTCAGAAGGACCTGGGTATCGCCGATGTCATAGGCGTTGCAGGTGAATATATCCCGGTCGAGCACGATCAGATCGGCGCATTTGCCGATCCCGAGGCTGCCGGTATCGGCGCTGCGCCAGGCGGCAGCGGCGGCTTGGACCGTGTATCCGGCCACCGCCTCGGCGCGGGTGAGACGCTGTTCGGGCAGGAATACCGGTGCGTTGCCCTCCTTGCGCGGCGGCTGGCGGGTGATGGCGGTTTCGATGATCTCGAAGGGATTCAGTGTCGACACCCCCCAGTCCGAGGACAGCGCCATCCGCGCCCCGGCGTCGAGCAGCGACCGGAACGCGTAGATCCACTTCGCGCGGTCCGGGCCGACCACCGGAATTGACTTATCATCGACCGATACCTCATGCCGTGCCCACAGCGGCTGGACATTGGCCATGACCCCCAGTTGCCGGAACCGCGGAATTTCGGCGGGGTCGATGAACTGGATATGGGCGATCTGATGCAGGCCGGGCCAAGCACCATTGGCGCGCAGCGCGCCCGCCATCCCATCGAGTGCGGCGCGCGTCGCCAGATCGCCGATGGCATGTACATGGATCTGGAACCGTGCCGCATCAAAGGCCGCGAACATCTCGTTGATCTGTTTTGGCGCAAACATCAGCGGCGCATTGCCGCCCTGCGCATCGGAATAGGGCGCAATCATCGCGGCAGTGCGGTTTTCGATCACGCCGTCGAGAAAGAACTTGGCGGAATGGACGCGGAACAGCCCTTCGGTGCTGGCGGCACGGAACGCCGAAAGCCGCTCGATCGCCCCGGCGGCCGTGTCGGAAGGTGTCACCAGCGCCGTGGACGCCACCCTGAGCGTCAGCGCTTCGGATCGCGCCAGAGCCTGATAGACCCGGACATGGCGTTCATCGACCTTGGCATCGATCACCCCGGTGATGCCGTTGCGATTGGCCAGGGCCATGGCCCATTTCACCCCCTCCGCAAATTCCGCGTCCGACGGGGCGGGCATGCGCGACTCTGCCCAGGAAATTGCATTTTCGTACAGCAGGCCCGTCGCCTCGCCCGAGGTATCGCGCACGATATGACCGTTTTCGGGGTCGGGCGTGGCGCGATCAATGCCAACGGCGGCAAGGGCGCGCGAGTTCATGCAGGCGTTGTGCCCGTCCGACGCCACGATCATGCAGGGCCGGTCCGGCACTACCCGGTCCAGCACCTGCCGCGTCAGGTTATGCTCGCCGAAGATGCCGGAGTACCAGCCAGTGCCGTTGACCCAGGGCCGTCGGTGGGTTGCGGCAAAGGCGGACAGGGTGCGGGTCAGTTCATCAATGGTCCGTGCCGCCGACAGATCAGCATTTTGCGAGTAATCCTGCCCGCTGTCCTGCAGATGGATATGGGTGTCCTGAAACCCCGGCAGCACCAGCCGGCCGCCGGCGTCGAGGATCTCGGTTCCCGGTCCGGCCAGGGCGCGGATTTCGCTGTCCGACCCCAGCGCCAATACCCGCCCGCCCCGGACCGCCAGAGCCTGTACTTGCGGGTGGAACGGGTCCATTGTCACGATACGGGCATTGAGCAGGATAAGTTCGCTGACGGGCATTTGCTGGCCTTTGATTGAGAAGCGCTAAGGAACCTAGTGCCGCAAAACCGTTCCGGGCAAGCCCAATTCACGAGGACGTGTGGCGCGGCGGATGCCGACCTCTGGCTTTTTTCTTTTTGATCATTTTGTGATTCGTGCCAACTTCGGCAAGGCAATCCTTGGGAGGGATGATTCCATGCAACGGGTAAAATTCATCGACCGCATGTCGCAAGGCAAACTTTCGCGCCGCGAAATGCTGACTTCGGCTGGCGCCTTCGGGGTCGGGCTGACGCTCTTGCCGCGACTGGCGCGCGCCGAGGGCGGACCGCTGACCTGTCTGGAATGGGGCGGGTACGACGTTGAGGACTATTTCGGCTCCTATGTCGCCAAATATGGTGCTCCGCCGAATTTTTCGATCTTCGCCGGCGAAGAGGACGCGCTGGCAAAGGTCAGGGCCGGCTACGCCGCCGATATCATGCATCCGTGCAACTATTCCGTCGCCCGCTTCGTCAATGCCGGGCTGGTGACCGAGATGGACCCTACCCGGCTGACAAACTGGGGCGACATCTTCCCGCAACTGCAAACCGCCGACGGAGTGATGCAGGACGGCAAGATCGTGATGGCGCCGGCCGATTGGGGCAACTCGTCGATCGCCTACCGTCCCGACCTGATCGACCCGGCCTTCATCGAAAATCCTTCATGGTCGATTTTCTATGACGAGGCCTATGCGGGCAAGGTGTCGATGCTGGACAGCGAGTTGGTGATCATCATCGGCATGATGGTCGGCGGCATGAGCTATGACGAAGCCGCAGTCCTGAGCGGCGACGCGCTGGCAGCCGCGGCCAAGGAATGGGGGACGCGCGGGGTCAACGTATCGCGGTTCCTCTGGAATGATCCGTCCGAGCCCCAGCAGGCCCTGGCCTCGGGAGAGGTTGTGGCCGCTTACGCCTGGAACGATGCCATCAAGAACCTGCGCGCTCAGGGGATTCCGGTTGAGTATGCCAAGCCGAAAGAGGGGTACTTCACCTGGTTCTGCGGGCTGACACTGCTGAACACCGGCAAGGCCGATCTGGCGATGTCCTATGATTTCATCGATGCCTGGCTCAGCCCGGAAACCGGCAAGGTTCTGATCGAAGGCTCGGGATATGGCCATGCGAACCAAAAGAGCTTTGCCGCCGCCAACCCCGAAGATGTGGCGGCAATGGGAATTACCGATCCGGTCGAGCATATGAAGAACGGTATCCTGTTCCTGACCCCGCCCGACGCGGTGCAGACCGAGCACAATAAAGTCTGGGGTGACACCAAGGCGCTGAAAATCTGACAGATGCCGGGTCAGGATATATCCGCAGGAAAGACACGCACGGCCTTTGCCTTGTTATCACCTGCCTTTCTGGTGATGGTGGCAACGCTTCTGGCACCACTTCTGGCGCTGATCGTGATGTCGTTCTGGAGCCAGAGCGGCTTTGACATCAACCGCAGTTTCACGCTGAAGAACTACTGGTCGCTGATCGAGCCGGGGGAGGGGATCGTCTGGTTTGGCATCCCCATTCCGCTGGCCTATCCGGTGCCCGTAATCCTGATGATCAAATCTCTGGTCATGTCGCTGATCGCGACGATAGCGGTCATCGGGGTTGCCTATCCGATGGCCTATTTCCTGGCCTTCCGGGTGACGCATCACAAGGCGGTGTGGATGATCTTGCTGACCATCCCGTTCTGGACCAGCTACCTGCTCAGGGTGTTCTCGTGGAAGATCGTGCTGGGCTTCAACGGCGCAATAAATTCCGGCCTGATCTCGCTGGGAGTGCTGGACAAGCCCTTGGATTTCCTGCTCTACAATCCGCTGGCTGTAATGATTACGCTGGCCCATAGCTGGATCGCTTTTGCCGTGCTGCCGATCTATGTCAGCCTGGAAAAGATCGATCGTTCCTTGCTTGAAGCTGCCGCCGATCTGGGCGACAGCCGCTGGCGGCGTTTCCGCCGCGTGACGCTGCCGCTGTCGATGCCCGGCACGATTGCCGCCTCGCTTCTGGTTTTCATCCCGACGGTGGGGGATTATGTGACGCCGACGCTGGTCGGCGGACCGGGCGGCACGATGATCGGCTCGCTGGTGCAGCAGCTTTTCACCCGTCAGGACAACGCGCCCCTGGGGGCGGCGGTTTCCATCGTGATGATGCTGATCATCGCGGTTCTGGTGGGGGTGTTTCTCAGGGCGATCAATTACGCGAAGATCCGCAAAAGGATCAACGGATGAAGTCACGTCTGGATCTCCTGTCGGTTTACGCGGTGCTTTTCATGGTTTTTCTTTATGGGCCAATGCTGCTGATGCCATTGTTTTCATTCAATGACTCGACGTTTGCCACCTTTCCTCTGAAAGGATTTACTACCCGCCACTATGTCTCGATGGCGATGAATGCCTCGATGATGGAGGCGCTGCGAAACTCGCTCATAGTCGGCATTTCGGTGTCAATCACGGCAACCGCGCTTGCCATGCCCGCCGCCCTTGCACTGACGCGCCACAAGGTGCCCGGGGGCGGCGCGATCCTGTCTTTCATGATGCTGCCGCTGGTGGTGCCTTCGATCGTTCTGGCGGTGGCGCTGCTGGTGATCATCCTGCGCGTCCTTGGGATTCCGCTGTCACTTTGGACGGTTGCATCAGGTCATCTGATGCTGTGCATTCCCTTTGCAATGACGGTGCTGATGTCGCGGCTGGAAGGCTTTGATCGGTCTCTGGAGGAAGCATCGGGTGATCTGGGTGCTAGCGGCCTAAGCACGTTTCGCCGCGTCACCCTGCCGCTGGCCGCACCCGGAGTGATTTCAAGCCTGCTTTTGTGCTTCATCATCTCGTTCGATGAATTCGTGATCTCGTTCTTCCTGACCGGCACGGAAAACACCCTGCCGGTATTCCTGTTCTCGCAGCTGCGTTTCCCCAACCGCCTGCCCGGCACGCTTGCGCTCGGCTCGTTGATCCTGGTCGGATCGGCGGTGCTTGTCGTGCTGGCCGAGGTGCTGCGGCGGCGCGGTGTTGCCTCCAACAATCCCGGAGACATATGATGCCCGCCGATCAGACGCCTTCCGGCCAGCCCCCGGTGCCGATCATCTCGCTTTCCGGCATCGGCAAGAACTTCGGCAGCTTCACGGCACTCAAGGACATCAATTTTGATGTCGGACGCGGCGAGTTCTTTTCGCTGCTGGGCGCATCAGGTTGCGGCAAGACCACGCTCCTGCGGATTCTGGCCGGTATCGAGCAACCGACCACGGGCGAGCTGCTGATTGACGGGCAATCGATGAAGGGTATTCCCGCCAACCGGCGACCGACCAATATGGTGTTCCAAAGTTATGCAATCTTTCCGCATCTGTCGGTGCGCGAGAACGTCGGATACGGGTTGGCCTATCTGAAGATCTCCAGGGCAGAAGCGCAAGCAAGGACCGAGCAGGCGATCGAGATGGTCAAGCTGGCCGGGCTTGGCGAACGTGGCGCCAACGAACTCTCTGGGGGTCAGCGCCAGCGGGTCGCCTTGGCACGCGCGCTTGTCTGCCGGCCCAAGGTTCTGCTTCTGGACGAGCCTTTGTCGGCTCTCGACAAGAAGCTGCGCGAGGAAATGCAGCTTGAACTGCGCGCCTTGCAACGGACGGTCGGCATCACCTTTGTCTTCGTCACCCATGATCAGGAAGAGGCGTTGACCCTGTCGGACCGCATCGCCGTCATGTCGGGCGGCAAGGTGCTGCAAATCGACACACCTGACGGCCTTTACCAGCGCCCGAACTGTCGCGAGGTGGCCGAATTTATCGGCACGATGAACCTGCTGCCGGGTAAGGTGACCGTGCAAAAGGGCGACGCTGTCGCGATTGATGGCGGTGCGCTGGGTTTCCTGACGGCCGCGGCGGGCGGAGCTGCGCTGGCTGTCGGTCAAAAGGTATTTCTCGCCCTGCGCCCCGAACGTCTGCGGCTACACCCGAAGGCCGAAGGCGGACAGCCGGA
>JAYSWK010000548.1:0-20094 GCA_043718085.1 Rhodobacterales bacterium | reverse complement strand
AGTGGGATGGCTGGCGCGATAATGGCGCTGCGGGGGGAGAGACTACATGGCGGTTCTGGAGAATATTGAGCCGAAGGAGGTCATGTCCTTCTTCGAGGAGCTGAGCGGCAAGCATCGTTGCTCGCAGCACGAAAAAGCCGCGACAGACTATATTGCCGCCTTTGCCGATGCACGCGGGCTGATTTATCATCGCGACGCCTTGGACAATATCATCGTCAAGAAATCCGGCACACCGGGATATGAGGCGGCACCTACGGTTATTCTGCACGGCCATATCGACATGGTCTGCAAGCTTGACGAAGGCGTTACCCACGATTTCGCGAGGGACGGCGTAAAGCTGCGGGTCGACGGCGATCGCATCCGGGCCGCGGGAACAACTCTTGGTGCTGACAACGGTCTTGGCATTTCCTACATGCTGGCGCTGTTGGATTCGACCGACCTGCCGCATCCGCCTCTGGAATGCGTGATGACGGTCATGGAAGAGATGGGCAAAGTCGGCGGCGACAATGTCGATCTGACCAAGCTGACCGGAAAGCGGATGATCGATTTCAACTGGATCGAGGAAAAGCAGCTTCTGGCGGGCTGTTCGGGCGATGTATCGTGCCGGATGGATGTGGATGCCGAATGGGTTGCCGCCCTCGAAGGTGCGGCGCTGGTGATCGACATCCGGGGCCTGCTGGGCGGGCATTGCGAATTCGACATTCATTTTGAGCGCGGCAATGCGATTGTCCTTTTGGCGCGTCTGCTGCGTGCGGCGATGAAGGCAGGCGCGGCGCATCTGGCCGCCATATCGGGCGGCGTGCAGAATAACGTGATCCCGGCCGAAGCGCAGGCGACCCTTCTGGTGGCCGAATCCGAAGTTGCCGCCGTAACGGCGGCGGTCGAGGCGCTGGCGCGCGACATCAAATCTGAATTCCGGCTTGCCGATCCGGACATGCGCATCCAGATCGGGCGCAGCGATACCCGTCCGGCGCGGGTATTCTCAGACACGGCGGCGAAGCGGCTGGTGCAGGTTATTTCCCTTTTGCCAAACGGGATCACCAACCAGAACCTTGAAGTTGCGGGCAATTGGGAGACGTCGAACAACATCGGCTTTATGCGAACGGTGGGTGACCATGTAGAGATCATTTCAACCATCACCAGTGCCGTCACCTCGCGCAAGCACCTGCTTCTGGACCAGATGTTCCAGATAGCCGACCTTGCGGGCGCTGGAGTGCGCGCTACGCAGATCGGCCTTGATGCGCCTGAATTCCCGTGGAACCCGAATTCGCGAATGCTTGAAATCGCCAAGGGCTGTTTTGAACGCGTGATGGGCCGCAAGCCGGACGTTCTGGTGTCGGTGTGCAGTCTTGAACTGGGCATGTTTACCCAGCGGATTGCGGGCCTGGATACGATCGGCATCGGGACTAACCTTTATGATCTTCATTCACCCAAAGAAAGCATGGATCACACCTCGGTGGCGCGCGTCTGGCCGCTGATCAAGGACGTGATGCGCCACCTCGACAAATAAGCGGCGCGCAAGACGCCGAATGCCTGCCCTTACCACCGGAGGAGACTGAGATGGCTTCTGGCCAGACCGCTGTACCTTTCAAAATCAATATCCCGCAGGCCGATCTTGATGATCTGTCAACGCGTCTGAAACGCACGCGGTTTCCAGCGGATTTTGCCAATGACGAATGGCAGTACGGCTATAACACAGCCTATCACAAGGAACTGATCGACTACTGGATCAACGACTATGACTGGCGCGATGTAGAACGCCGGATGAACGAACTACCACAGTTCAAGATCGATCTGATGGGCGTGCCGCTGCATTTCATCCATGTCAAAGGCAAGGGCAAGAACCCAATGCCGCTGTTGATCCACCACGGCTGGCCCTGGACATTCTGGGATCTGCGCAAGGTCATTGGACCGCTGACAGACCCCGTAGCGCACGGGGGCCGCGATGAGGACAGCTTTGACGTCGTGCTGATATCGCTGCCCGGCTACGGCTTTTCGTCACCGCTGACCACCACCGGTTGGAATTTCTGGAAAACCGCAGATCTTGAGAACGCGCTGATGAAGGACGTTCTGGGGTACGACAAATACGCCACCGCAGGCGGTGACTGGGGCGCGCTGGTGGCCCAGCAGCACGGGCACAAATATGAGTCAGACGTGATTGGCGTCTACACCCACTTCGCCGCCCAGATGAGCCACTATCTGCCCACCCACCCCGACCAGCCCGCAGGAGTGGAGTTTGACCCGGTCCTGGGTCTGCCCGCTGAAAGCGAATATAGTGCAGAGGAAGCGGGCTGGTTTGAACGCGGCAAGCTGTTTGTGCAGCATGAAAGCGGCTATGGCGAAATTCAGTTGACCAAGCCGCAGACGCTGGCCGCGCTGTTTGCAGACTCGCCCGCCGGTCAATTGGCATGGATCACCGAAAAGCGGTATTTCTGGGGTCTGGCCGAACGGGGCACCGGGACCGGACCGTTCGAAAAAGTCTGGCCCAAGGAAGACCTGATCACCACGGCTGCTGTGTATTTCCTGACCAACACCGGTGGCACGTCTTCGCGCTATTATTGGGAATGCCGTGGCAACCCATGGACGCCAAGTCACAACCGTTTTCCTGTGGTGGGCGCGCCTACGGCGGTATCTGTGTTCCCCGGCGAGATTTACAAACCGCCGATGACCTGGACGAGCAAATACTTCAACTTGAAGCAATACCGCGTCCATGACGATGGCGGCCACTTTGCGCCGCTGGAAGTTCCGCACTTGTTTGTTGACGACGTGCGGACATTCTTTGCCACCCTGCGCAAATGAACTAACAAAGCCTGAAAAACCAAGAGGAGATGAAAATGAAAACCATGTTCTACCTGACCCAGACGCGCCGCAAGTTCGGGGCGATGGCTGTTGCCGCGGCGATGATTGCGGGCCTTGGCGCAAGCCAGAGCCTTGCCCAGGTCACCTACCCAGAGGGGTTCAACCCTGATGACTGGGTTATAGTGGCGTCGGTGATCAACACCACCAACCCCTACTTTATCTCGAACATCGAGGGTGCCGAGGCGGCCGCCAAGGCGCTTGGCATCAAGCTTGAAATCGTGAACTCTAACGGGTCGTCGCAGACGGAGATTTCGAACATTCTCGCGATCCTTGCCAGCGGCAAAAAGCCGATCATGTTCGTCAACACCGTGGCCAGCTCCGATGCGCCGACCATTGTCGATGCCGTCGGAAAGGCGGGCGGCTATGTGACGATTTGGTGGAACAAGCCGGACGAACTCAAGCCTGCCGAAGTGGGCGACCATTTCGTCGCTTTCCAGAAACATCCAGGCGTCGAGTCCGGTCGCTGCGGCGCGAAGGCGCTGGCAGATGCGATTGGCGGCAAGGGCAACGTGGTGCTGCTGCCGGGCGTGTCGGACAGCACGACCAGCCAGACCCGTGTGGCTGGCTTCCGTGCTGAAATTGCCGAACATTACCCTGATGTAAAAATCCTTGATGAGCGTCCGTCGAACTGGGACCCGCAGCTTGGTTCCAAGAACTCGCAGGATCTGATCGTGAAATACGGCAGTGACATCAACGGCGTATGGAGCGCGGACGATGGCATGCAGATGGGCGCCATGCAGGCGTTTGAAAATGCGGGCATGCTGGACAAGGTGAAATTCTCGTCTGATGGGTTGTATCCAAAAACGCTGGAAGACATCATCTCGGGCCGCGGCGGCAACGCCATTGTCGGCGAGACGTTCCACCGTGGCTACATGGCCTCGGCCATCGGGCTTTACACCGCGTATCTGGCGGCTTCGGGTCAGATCGTGCCAAGCGAACTGCCGGTTGAAAAGCGCGACAGCCTGTTTAAGCTTAGCTGTGTTACGCCCGCAAACTACGAGCAGTATCTGCAGTATGACGAGCCGGGTGCTGCAGATGCGTTCATGGCGCGCCTGTTGGTAACCGGACCGTGGGCTACTGAACCGGTTCCGCTGGTCGGTGCTGGCCCGGAAGTGCTGCCGGGCCAGTAAGATCAACACTGCTTGGCAGCCGGAGCATACTGTTCCGGCTGCCAAAACCTACACCGATGCTGCACGCCAAACAAAAGTGAGATCGACACCATGCAGCCCATCCTGTCAAAATTCGTCAAAGGCCCGGTCGGGCTGATCGCGTCTATTGTGGTGATGATCGCGATATTTTCATTCCTGAACCCCCGGTTCGGAAGCATCGAGAATTTGCAGAATGTTCTGTATCAGGCGTCGGTTCCGCTGATTGTGGTGGTTGGGGCGACGCTTGTGATCCAGATGGGGTCGATTGACCTTTCGGTTGAAGGGGTCATGGGGGCGGCAGGTATGGCGTGGATCCTGCTTACGGGCAACACACGGACCGCCACCGATATTGGGGCGTCGGCATGGGTCTTGGCTATCGGGCTGGGGCTGGTTCTGGGGCTGTTGTCGGGCGTTGTTCATGCCAAGCTGAAAGTGCCGTCCTTTGTGGTGACGCTCGGCACTTGGTATGTGGGGCTTGGTGTCGCTATTCTGCTTTATGGCAACGACATGCTGCCAACCTTGACCAGCGAGACACTGGCACGCTGGCCCAGCCGGTTGTCGCTGGGTCTGCCGCACTCGTTCTGGCTGGCGGCGACGGTTATTGCGGGTGGGATTCTGACGTCAAACTACACCAGTTTCGGCCGGGGTGTTCTGGCGGTTGGCAACAATGAAAACATCGCCCGTGCCAATGGCATGGCTGTGGACCGGATCAAGATCACCGCCTTCGCGATTGCCGGATGCCTGAGCGGGCTTGCGGGAATTCTGGCGACAATGCAGCTTGGCTCCGGTTCGCCCGATATTGGTTTTGGCCAGCTTTTCACAGTAATTCCAGCGGCGGTCATTGCCGGTACAGCACTGGGCGGCGGCGAGGGTGGCGTCACGCGGTCGGTTTTGGGGGTGTTTTTGCTGATTGTGCTGAACAACGGGTTGGTTCTTGCCGGTATTGACCCCGATTTCCAGTCCGGAGTATTTGGGACGATCCTTATCATAGCAATCGTCGCCGTAGCATGGCCCGCGCGGGGCCGGCTGAAGGTGGCAAAATGAACGCATTCGCCCCCCCTGTGTTGAAACTGACCAACGTGAGCCGCACCTTCGGCAAGACCAAGGCCGTAAGCAATGTATCCCTGACCATCGCAAAGGGTGAGGTGATCGGCCTGACGGGTGAAAACGGCGCGGGCAAATCAACGCTGCTGAAAATCCTGGCCGGGATCGAGCGGCCCGATGAAGGCACGATGGAAATTAACGGCAAGGTTGCTAATTTCCGCAGCCCAAACGATGCGTTCAGGGCGGGCGTGGGTGTGGTGCATCAGGAACAGTCGCTGTTCACCAACCTGTCGGTAGCCGAAAACATCGCCTATCAGAAAGGGTCGAAAACTGGCCTCAGCCGGTTCGGGATCAAGAACTGGGGCCAGATGAATGCTGATGCGGCGGCTGTGCTGGACAAGATTGGCTTCAAGCTGAACCCGCGCGCGCGGGTGGGCGATCTGTCCTTCGTAGACCGTCAGATGGTTGAAATTGCGCGCGCAGTTTGCGTGGAGCCGGGCGGAGGTGACACGCCCCTGATCATTCTGGACGAGCCGACGGCCGTTCTGGAACAGGCCGAAGTCGCTGTGCTGGAACGTGAAATCCTGAAACTTCGCGAATTTGCCAGCGTGATTTTCGTATCGCACCGGCTGGACGAGGTTTTGCGCATCTGCGACCGCGTGGTCGTCATGCGGCATGGCGTGCTCACCAGCGACCGCAGCACCAAAGGCGTCAGCCGCGACGATTTGTTCAAGGCGATGGTGGACGATGCACCCGTGATCGTCACGCATACCCGTTCGCTTCTGGCCGATGGGGCCAAGCCGGCGCTTGAAGTGCGCGGGCTGACGCTGGACGGCAAATACAAGGATTTTTCCTTTGTCGCTTATCCGGGCCGGATCACGGCGCTGGTTGGTACCAATGGGTCGGGGCGGGGCGCGCTGGTGCGGGCCTTGTACGGGGCTGAAACCTACGATGCAGGCAGCATCCTGATCGGCGGAAAAGAGGTATTTAACTGGTCCATCCGCAAGGCCGTGGCTGCTGGGCTGGCTTTCGTGCCTGCCGAGCGCAAGGTCGAAGGCATGATCGGCGGCTATCCCGGCACGCGCAACATTTTCCTTGTGCATCAGCAACAGGCAATGATCGGGCCGTTCCTGCACCCCGGGAAGATGGCAGGTGTTGCCCAGACGTGGTTCGACAAACTGGACGTCAACCCTAACAACATCCATCAAACTTTGGACCAGTTCTCAGGCGGCAACCAGCAAAAGGTGGTGCTGTCCAAATGGCTTAACTCCGCTGATCTGAAGGTGCTGATGCTGGATCACCCGCTGCGGGGGCTGGATGTCGGCGTGTGTCAGGCGGTGAATGCGCAGATCCGGAAGGCCTGCGCGAACGGAACCGCCGTGATCCTGATCCCCGACACGATTGAGGAGGCGCTGGAAATGGCCGACGAGATTTTGGTGATGCGCGACGGCGAAATTTCGGCGCGGTATGACCTTGGCTTGGCAGGCAGCCTTGCGATCAAGGACATCGTGGCGGAAATGGTTTGATGTCTGGCCCCGCTCATACACCCGCTTCACCAGACCTTTCGCGATCCGACAGGGGAACCGCCGCCATGAAAAACCTTCGCAGCTATGTGGCATGGCATACCGCAGCCCCCCCGCTTGTGTTTCTGGCGATGCTGCTGTTGGTTGGGATTTTTAACGCGAACTATCTGGGACCGTTCGGCATTTCCATCGTGGGGGCAACCGCAGCGCCCATACTTCTGGTGGCGGTAGGTCAGGCCATGGTGTTGAACATCGGGTCTATAGATCTGTCGAACGCGGCGATTAGCATGCTGGGCGCAATTTTGATGGCCATTCTGGTGCCATTGATCGGCCTCTGGGGCATTCTGGGGGTATTGGCTCTGATGACCCTGATCGGCGCTGTCAACGGCGCGGTGTTGGCCTACACGCAAGTGCCATCGTTCGCCCTGACGCTGGGGACGTTGGGCATTCTGCAAACGGCGGCGCTGGTGATCAGCGATTCGCAGACGATCTATGTGTCTGAAAACCGTGAGATGGTGACAGTGTTATATAACGCCGCCTTCGCATTCATGCCGCTGACGTTCTGGATCGGGGTGGTTGTGGCGGTGATCTACTGGGTGTTGCTTCGCTTCACGGTGCTGGGGCAAAACATGACGGCGGTGGGCAAGAACGAAAGCGGGGCGATCATGTCTGCGGTGCCGCATCGGCGCATCAAGATCATAACCTTTGCGATTTCCGGGTTTACCGGTGCGATGGCAGGGCTCTGCATCGTGGCGCAGGCCGGGTCTGCGTCGGCCAGCGGCATCGGCAGTAACTTGCTATTGCCGGGGATTGCGGCGGCACTGGTGGGGGGGACGTCGATCTCGGGTGGCCTGACCAACCCGCTGAACGCCATCTTCGGCGCGCTGACCGTGGCCTTTGTGCCGATCGCCATTCAGGCACTGGGATTCAGCCCCGAGGCGCAAAGCCTTGTCTACGGTGTGTTCATCATCCTTGTGGTCGCGCTTACCACAACGCGGACACGCGGGCTGGTCATCAAGTAGCGTGACCCCGGTCTGGCGTCGCAGTGGCCACAAACATAGACGGCCTTGATTGCCTTTGTATGTGTTGCACAGGGCAAGATGAAATTTGCTTCGGTTGTTAAACGCGCAAGCGCCGTCAGCCCATGGCTTCGTTTGGCTGGGCGACGGCCAGCGCTGCGTCGGCGGCCTCCCGGCCTTTTTTGACGAAATGGGCGCCAAAGAATGCCAGATGGTCTTCCGTCGCCTGAAAGTGATGCGGTGTAAGCGACACCGACAAGACTGGCACATTTGTCTTCAGTTGCACGTCCATCAAGCCTGACACGACCACTTGGGCAACGTAGTCGTGACGGTAAATCCCCCCGTCAACAACGAGCGCTGCCGCAGCGATTGAATCATATCGGCCGGTGGTTGCGAGGCGCTGGGCTAGCAATGGAAGCTCGAACGCGCCCGGCACATCGAATGCGTCCACTTCGGCCTCCGGCGCAAGCTCGGCAAGCCGGGCGCAAAACCCGTCATAAGCGCGGCTCACAATGTCTGCATGCCAATTTGCTTTGATAAACGCAAAGCGAAGCGGTTTCTTCATTCTAAGGTGTCCTTGGTCAAGTTTGGATCAGGCGTGGTTGGCCCGCCGCAAACGCGCAGCGCGCAGTTTTTCAAAGTCCGCACCCGCATGGTGGCTTGAACGTGTGAGAGGTGTTGCTGACACCATAAGGAAGCCTTTGCCACAAGCCGCCGCATCGTAGGTGCGGAACTCTTCGGGATCCACGAACTGTCTGACGGTGTGGTGTTTTGGCGTCGGCTGCAAGTATTGCCCGATTGTCAGAAAATCGATCTCTGCGGCGCGCATATCGTCCATAACTTGACGGACCTCAGCCGCGGTCTCGCCCAGACCGACCATTATGCCGGACTTGGTGAAGATGGTAGGGTCCAGCTCCTTCACGCGCTGAAGCAGTCGCAACGAATGGAAGTAGCGCGCGCCGGGCCGCACTTCGGGGTACAGACGCGGCACGGTTTCAAGATTGTGGTTGAACACATCTGGTTTCGCCGCGACGACAACTTCCAACGCAGAGGGCGCGCATCTGAGGAAGTCTGGCGTCAGCACCTCGATTGTTGTTCCGGGGGTGCGGTGGCGGATCGCGCGGATGGTCCGGGCGAAATGCTCCGCACCGCCGTCTTCAAGGTCGTCGCGGTCAACCGAAGTGATGACCACATGGTTCAACCCGAGTTTGGTGACGGCATCGGCGACGCGGCCAGGTTCGAATAAGTCCAATGCGGCGGGACGTCCGGTTGCAACATTGCAAAACGTGCATCCGCGCGTGCAAATCTCGCCCATGATCATCATAGTGGCGTGGCCCTGATTCCAGCATTCGCCCAGATTGGGGCAGCCTGCTTCTTCACAAACCGTGGTCAGGCCATGGGCGCGAACGATGTCGAGCGTCTTGTGATACCCGGCTCCTGCGCGGGCCTTGACCTTGATCCAGCCTGGTTTTGGCAAACGCGGGGTCTCGGCGCGGTTCGCCTTTTCCGGGTGTCGCTGATCGGGATTGGTCAGATCGCGGGCCATGTCGTTTCCTTAATCTTGTGACGTGTCGCGGTTCCACAGTGACCGCGCCGCTGCCACTGTGTCGAGATATCGCGCGAAACCCGCCTTGTAGTGCTGGGCAGTTTCGCGGCGCGGCTCGATCACCTGTTCAGAGGCCGTCCAAGCGAGGGCGTCATAGGCAATGCCCGCCACATCCATTGCGGCGATGGCCGCCCCGCGCGCGCCAACTTCGGGGCGGCGGGCCACGTGAAGGGGGCGTTGCAGGACATCGGCAACCATCTGGCTCCATGTCTGCGAGTTCGACCCGCCGCCACAGACCGACACCCGACCCGTCAGCCCCGCCGCTTCGATGCAGTGGCGCGCGGCATAGGCGACGGATTCGCAGACCGCCATTACCAAGTCGGATTTCGTCGTTGCCGTGCTGAGACCCGAAAGCTGGCCCCGTGCGCGCACTTCAACAAAAGGCGCGCGTTCACCCGTGGCCGAAAAGAAGGGCAGCGCAGTTGCGCCATTGGCACCGGGGCGGCTTTGCGCCAACAGGCCGTCAACCTGCGCGTGGGTAGCACCCACCAGATCCAGCACCCAATCCAGCGTGGCCGTGCCCACGGTGGCAGGCATTGACCGGATCCAACGGCCAGCGTCGGGCATGCACAACGTCATACCCACCGGATCGGCCGAGGTATCGATACGGTCGGTCAACACTTCGCAGGCCAGCGTGGTGCCGATGATGATCAGGCCGTCACCCACTTCGCGCACGCCCGCGCCGATCGGGCAGGCAACCAGATCGAACGGACCTGCATGGACCAGCACACCCTCGGGAAGCCCGGTCAGAGCAGCCCCCGCCGCGTTCATGGGGAAGGCCTGACCTGGCGCTGGCATCACAGGTGCCAGCAGCCGTCTCAGGCTGCCAAGACCCAGCAGGCGCAAAATCTCGGGGTCATAATCACGGGAATGGATGTCCAGGAAAGGCAGCGATGCGTCTGATGCGTCCGTCACGCGCGCTCCGGTCAGGCGCTGCAGGATGCCGTCTTTCAGATAACTCGCCGTATGGGCGCGCGCCAGCGCATCCGGGTCACTGTCCATCAGGGCGGCCATCAGCGGTGCGTGGCTGCCCGAAAAGATTGCGTTGGCATTGCGACAGAACACTGCGTCGAACACGCCACTGGCGATCCAGCCTTCAAGGTAGGGATTGCCGCGATCATCCAGCCACGACACGGCAGACCGCACCCCGCGCGCCTGATCATCCAGCAACCAGAGGCCATCACTTTGCCCGGTTATGCCAATCACGGCGGGGGCAGGGCTGCCAGCACAGGCCTCGGCCACCACTTCGCTAACGGCTGTGACGATTTCTTCGAAATCTTGTTCGATCCGCCCGCTGCCCAGCGATTGCGGGCTGCTGCGCCGCGAGGCCACGGCAACACACGTGCCATCCGGCGCAAATAGTGCTGCCTTCACCATCGAGGTGCCCAGATCGATACCCAGTATCATGTTGTCATCCCGGTGCTGAAGCCGCGGACAAGCGGTTTGCCGCAGCCTGCTTTGCCTTTATTCAACAATGAAGCATATGTTCACATCCTGCGCAAGTATTTCATACGCTATGTTCAAGCACGTTGTCTTCGGCCAGCAATGCTGCAGCCACGCCTTCGTCTGTGATCAGATGTGTTGCATATCCGCCCCTGATGCTGGCAAGAATGGCGCCTGTTTTTGATGCGCCACCCGCCACCAGAAGGCGTTCTGGGATATTTCGCATATCGGCGAGTGCGATACCGATGGGGTGGATCGTTGGCGGCAGATCGACAGGCTTGCCCATCGCATTGATCCAGCGACAGGCGATGTCGCCGACGGCACCTTGCCGCAGCAGAAACTCTTTTTCAGTCGGATTGATGTAGCCCAGCCGAAGCATGGTGGCCTTTTCGCTGAGCGAACCTACGCTGAAGATAACCAGTGACGCTCGTCGCGCCATATCCAGCGCCTCACTTAGCCCCGGATCGCTCATCAGGCCAGCCGCTGTTTCGGCATTCCTGACATAGACCGGCGCATAAAGCGCGCGCGCCGGCGCGTTGAAGAACTTGCCCACCAGCTCTGCCACTTCGTAGGGGTTTGTGCCGCGATCCGCGTTGTGCAGGCCGCCAATAAGGGCAACGGCCTTCATTCCGGGAACAGAAACCTCGCCTTGCAGCGAATCTGCCATTGCACGCAGCGTCCGACCCCAGCTTACGGCGAGGATGGAATTCTTGCGCGCCATTTCTTGCAAAGTGCCCGCTGCAACCTGACCAAGCCAGCGCCGCTGAGTTTCGCCGTCTTCGGCTTCGGGGACGATCCGCACTGTAGTCAGGCCAAAACGCCGTTCAAGGTCGCGCTCTAACTTGAAGGTTTCTTGGGAAACGCCCAGCGAGATCGTCACCAGACCGGTTTCCTTGGCGCGTTGGAGCAGGCGAATCACTGTGCTGCGGCTAACGCCAAGTTTGTCAGCAATCTGGCTTTGGGTGAATTCTTCGATGTAATAAAGCCAGGCCGCCCGCGCCGTATCGGTGGGCTTCTTGTCCAGTTCCTTCATTTCCACGACCTCTGCTGCATCTGACCACCTAAATAGAATCTGGATCAACAATTTAATAGCGTCCAGCGATTCTGCACCTTGTTTGACAAGATGCGTTGGGGCTGGCCACATAATTTCGCGGGTCCATCAGGCGGTTCGCCAAGAAAATTTCATAAGCTTACAAGGCCAAAGCCCTTGTTGCACGCTGGCGACACGGTTTGCGCTTGTTTGATCTGAGGCGGAATGATACAAACGTTCAGGCAGTGATCATATGGGGCATAAGCAATGAAAGTTGGCCGAAACCTTCCCAAGGAAACTCTTTTGGAGATACAGCGGAGAATGCTGCGTATCCGCTTGTTCGACGAACGGGCCTCCAAGATGGTTAAGCGCGGCTATATCCCCGGCACGGTTCACACCAGCATCGGGCAAGAGGCGCAGGTGGTCGGGGCCTGCATGGCGCTGCGGCCCGGCGACCACATGACCGGTAATCACCGCAGCCACGGCCACCCAATTGGCATGGGGTCGCCGCTTGGGCCTCTGATGGCCGAACTGGTGGGCAAGGCGACCGGGGTTTGCGGCGGCAAGGGTGGATCGCTGCATCTCGCTGACTCTTCGGTTGGCAGTCTGGGCGAGTCTGGGATCACCGGGTCGTCGATCCCGATTGCGGTCGGTGCGGCTTTGTCGGCACAGGTGCTTGGCGAAGACCGCGTGTCGTTGACGTTCTTTGGTGACGGCACGGCAAACCAGGGCGTGCTGTACGAGTCGATGAACCTCGCCTCGGCCTACAAGCTGCCAGTGATCTTTCTGTGCGAGAACAATTTTTATGCCCTGTCCACTCCGTCGCACACTGTCACAGGCGGGCGCATCGTCGACCGTGCAGCAGGATTCGGCATGCCGGGTGTCCGGGTCGAGGATGGTCAGGATGTTATGGCTGTCTATGACGCTGTGGCTGTGGCGGTTGACCGAGCACGGCGTGGCGAAGGCCCGACGCTGGTCGAGGTGATGACATACCGGTTCCGAGAGCATTCCGAAGGATTGCGCATTAACGTCGATTACCGCGATGCCGAAGAAAAGAAATACTGGCTGTCGCGCGACCCCGTTGTCCTGTTCCGCGATGCGCTGATCGCAGCCGACATAGCCAGCGCCACCGAGATGGACGCGATCAATGCAGAAATCGAGAAAGAGGTAGAAGACTGTGCGACCTTCGCGATGGAAAGTCCGGACCCGGACCCAACTGTCGCTTTCATGCATCTTTTCACCGACGCCTATGATCTGGAGGACATGCTGTGAGTGTTATGACGTATATTGGCGCAATTGGTGCTGCGCAGCAGGAAGCCATGTCTGCGGATGATCGCGTGATCATTATCGGCGAAGATGTCGAAGCTAACGTTTATGGCACCACGGGTGGCAGCAAGCAGCGCGCCGAACAAGGTGATTTCGTTCAACAGTTCGGGCGCAATCGTATCCGCAATACACCTATTTCGGAAGAAGCGATTGTCGGCACGGCCATCGGTGCGGCCATGACCGGCCTGCGACCGATCGTCGATCTGTCCTATTCGTCGTTTCTTTACATGGCGATGGATCAGTTCGTGAACCAGGCGGCCAAGAACCGTTATATGTTTGGCGGGCAAAACTCGATCCCGATCGTGTTCCGGTCTGCCATGTTCTACGGGCTCAACACCGGTGCGCACCATTCCGACCGGCCCTATCCGATGTTCATGGGTGTGCCGGGGCTGAAGATTATCGCCCCTGCCTCGGCCAGCGACGCCAAAGGGCTGTTGCGGTCGGCCATCGACAGCGACGACCCCGTGCTGCAGTTCGAGGCCGTGCTGCTGTGGGGCCAGAAGGAAGAAGTTGACGACGCCGAATATCACATTCCCCTTGGCGTGGCGCGTATCCGCCGTGCAGGCACCGATGTGACGGTCGTGGCAATTTCGGGCTGTGTTCCAATGGCAATGAAAGTGGCCGAGGAACTGGCGACGCAGGGCATTTCGTGTGAAGTGATCGACCCGCGCACGCTGGCTCCGCTGGATACGCGGACCATCATAGAATCAGTCATGAAAACTGGCCGGCTGGTTGTGACCGAACCTGCGCACCGCACCTGTGGTGCCGCGTCCGAGATCGCATCTGTGGTGGCCGACAAGGCCTTCGGTGCGTTGCGGGCCCCCATCAAGCGGGTTTGCACACTCAACATGCAGATCCCCTTCAGCCCTGCGCTGGAATCCCAACTTTACCCGACGCCGGAACGGATCAGGGCGGCCATCGAGGCGGTCTGCGGCGTGGGCGATGGCAACATCATGAACCGGAGGAATGGCTGATGAAGGTAGAAGTTCTGTTGCCCCAGTGGGGCATGGGGATGAGCGAAGGCACGGTGGTGACTTGGATGAAAAAGGTCGGCGACCGCGTGACCGAGGATGAACCCATCGCCGAAATCGAGGCCGAAAAGGCAACGCAGGAACTGGAATCACCGGCGACAGGTACCTTGGTCGAGATTGTCGCGCCCGAAGGCTCCGAGGTCAAAGTGCGCACACTGATTGCCTGGATCGAAACCGACGACTGACGCAAGTTCCGTCGCCCGGCCCGCAACCCCTGTTTGGACGCAAAAGCAATGACCGACCAGCCAGCCACCGCAAATTCAGCGCCAGCGCCCCGGCCCGAAGACGTGTTCGACCTGATCGTCATCGGCGCGGGCATCAACGGTGCGGGCATCGCGCGCGATGCGGCGGCGCGGGGCTTGCGCGTGGCGCTGATCGAAAAGGAAGATATCGGCAGCGGTACGTCAAGCTGGTCTGGCCGCCTGATCCACGGGGGGCTGCGGTATCTGGAGCAGGGCGACGTGGCCTTGGTGCGGGAATCGCTGCGCGAACGTGAACTGCTGTTCCGGCTTGCGCCGCACCTTGTGAAACCCGTGCCGCTGATGATCCCGATCTACAAACACAACCGGCGGTCTGGCCTGACCCTGCGCGCGGGCATGGTGGCCTATGACATTCTGTCCTTCGACAAGTCGGTGGGCCGCCATACGGTGCTGTCGCGGCAGGAGACAATTCTTCGTTTTCCGCGCATCAACATCGACGGCCTGACCGGCAGCGCCATTTTCTACGACGGTCAGGTGGTCTGGTCCGAACGGCTGTGTACCGAGGTGGCGCTGGCCGCCCATGCCGATGGCGCGCAGATTTATACCCACGCCGCTGTCGATGGTTTCATCGAAGATGGCGGCACCGTGACCGGCGTGCTGTTCACTGACACGCTGACTGGCGTGCGGCATGCGCTGTCCGGGCGGATTGTTGTCAATGCCGCTGGGCCTTGGGTTGATGCGGTGCTGGGGGGTGTCAAGCCCGGTCAACGGCGGTTTATCGGCGGGGCCAAGGGCAGCCACCTGATCGTCGATCCGTTTCCGGGTGCGCCGAGCGATGTGGTTTATTACGAATCCCGCGCCGACGGCCGGCTTGTGCTGATCATACCCTGGGGTGACCGCTACATGATCGGCACGACTGACAGCAAGTTCGATGATGACCCCGACCTTGCCATGGCCGATGCGTCTGAAATGGATTACCTGCTGTCCGAGGTCAACAGCCTGATCCCGGAGGCAAAACTAACCGAAGATGACATCCTTTACACCTACAGCGGCGTGCGCCCGCTGCCCTACATCCCAGAGAAATCGGAATGGAAAGTGCCGCGCAGCCATGTGATCCATGACCACGCACCGGAACGCCGCAACCTGTTGTCGATCATCGGCGGCAAGCTGACAACCTATCGCAGCCTGTCCGAGGAAACCGTTGATGACGTGGTCAAACGGCTGGGCCTGAAAGCGCGTCCCTGCACCACGGCCACGACGCTGTTTCCGGGCGCGCGTGTGGCTGATGCTGATACATTCCGTGCGGGGCTTGCGGCTGCCACGCCGGGGGCAACGCCTGCAACAGTTGACCGGTTGGTGGCGATCTTTGGCGCGCGGGCGGCGGATGTGCTGGCCTTTGGGCGTGCACATCCCGACCTGCTGGAACCGTTTGATCCCGACACAGGGGCCACGGCGGCCGAACTTGTGTTCACCTTCCGGCATGAATTCTGCCGCACGCTGACCGATGCCCTTATCCGCCGCATCATGGTAGGCCTGAACAGTACCTGCGGGCGCGATGTGGTGGACCGTGCGGCCAGTATTCTTGCCGCCTCTGAGGGTTGGGATGCAGCCCGCACCGCGACTGAGATTGCCGCCTACCACCGGTATATAGCGCGCTTTGACGTGCCGGGTCGCGCCGCCGCTGCCGCGAAAAAATCCCTTTTTCCGGGCCAGAAAACCACGGCCTGAGCGCCAGAAGGATACGAAAATGACTGTCATCAACACCCAATCCGACCCCCGCAAGATCATCGATGCCGCCCGCGCCGGCGGCTATGCGGTGGGCGCCTTCAACATGCACAATGATGAGACCGCCGAGGCGCTGGTCTGGGCAGCGGAACGCGCCAATGCCCCGATCTTTCTGCAAGTCGGTCGCGCAATCATTCCGCATATGGGGGTGCGCCGGGCCTATGAGCTGACAAAACGCATCGCCGAGGCGTCGAACGCAGAATACGTCATCCACCTTGACCACGGATCGTGGGATGAGGTGATTGAGGCGATCCGTCTGGGTTTCACATCCATTATGTATGACGGAGCACACCTGCCGTTCGAGGAAAACATCGCCACCACCCGCAAGGTCGTGGAAATTGCCCATGCTTTCGGCATTCCGGTTGAGGCAGAACTGGGCAAGATTCCGGACGTGGGCGAAAGTGTGTACTGGCCCGACTATTACACCGATGTCGAAGAAGCCCGCCGGTTCGTGGCGGAAACTGGCATCGATTATCTGGCCATATCGGTTGGCATCGTGCACGGCGTGATCCCCGGCGTCACGCCTGAGCCGATCAGCATTGAGCGTATCCGCGAAATCAAGGCCGCCACGGGCATTCCCTTGGTGCTGCACGGTGCCTCTGGTTTGACTGATGGCGAAGTGGCGGGCGCGCGGGCGGCGGGCGTACACAAGTTCAACGCCGACACTGACCTGCGGCATGCATTCCGCAAGGGGTTCGAATCCGTCTGGGCGCAGGGCGATCGTCAACTTGAAGAAGCGATGACTGAAGGCCGCCGCCTGATGGTCGATGCGACGGTTGAGAAAATCCGTTCTTACGGCTGCGATGGCAAAGTGGCTCTTGCCAGTGCCACTGGAAGGATGCAGCCATGACCGACACAGAAACAACCAGCACGACGCGGCCGTTGTCCAAGACCGAAAAGCTGATGGTGCGGGCGATGACGACCGCTTGGGCGGCACCCATGTTCGCCATCGTTGTCGACATCGACATGACCGCAGCGCAGACGCGTCGGGCCGATGGTATAACGCTGACCGATGTGATCCTTGCCGATTGCGCCGCGGCACTGATGCAGCATCCGGCAATCAACGCCCATTACCGCGACGAGGCGGTGGTACAGTTTGCCGAGGTGAACATTGGCCTTGCGGTCGCATCGGACAAGGGTTTGACCGTGCCGGTGATCCATAGCGCACAGGCCCTGTCTTTGGCAGGAATTGCGGCGCGGCGGGCCGAGATTGTGGCCAAGGTGCGCGCGGGCAAGATTGCCATCGCCGATGTGATGGGCGGCACTTTTACCGTGTCGAACCTTGGGATGCTGGGGGTGCGCCAGTTTACCGCCATCATCAACCCGCCGCAGGCCGCCATTCTGGCCGTCGGTTCCACCGAGATGCGGCAGGTCTGGAACAACGGCGATCCCCAATGGCGTCCGATGTCCAGCTTTTCGCTGACCTGCGATCACCGGGCCGCCGACGGCGCGCATGCCGCGCGGTTTCTGGCGACCCTGAAGGCCTTGCTGGAGACGCCCGCGTCCGCGGCATGACGACATAACTGAATGCAACAAAGGAGGAGACTTACCATGACTGCCATTTTCAAACAGAACTTTCGGACCCTCGCGGCGGCCACATGCGCGCTTGCCATCTTGTCAGGTGCGGCGATTGCGCAGGATAACAAGCTGATCGGTGCGGCTTTGGCCGACCAGAAATCGCTGTTCTACATCGCCGCCGGGGACGGAATGAAGGCTGCGGCCGAAGAGGCCGGTCTGACCCTGAACCTTGTATCGGCCAACAATAACGCGAACGAACAGGTCAGCCAAATCGAGAACCTGCTGGTTCAGCAGCCGGGTGCATTGCTGTTCATCTCGCAGGATTCGACGGCGGCAGCGGCGGGTGTCAAGGCGGCGAACGCGGCAGGTGTTCCGGTAATCGCAGTGGACCAGCGCCCGGAAAGCGGTGCCGGCAAGATTGTGACCTTCATCGCCACCGACAGCGTCAAGGCTGCGCGCGACCTGTGCACCTGGATGTTCGGCCAGATGGGCGGCGAAGGCCAGATCGCGATCCTGAAGGGCGTACCAGGCTCCACCGCCGAAGTGCAGCGCACCCAAGGCTGTGAAGAGGCACTGGCAGCAAACCCCAAGATCGAGGTTGTGGCCACCCAGACCGCCAACTGGGACGAGAACGAGGCGTTCATCGCTACCCAAAACATTCTGACTGCCAACCCTGACCTCAAGGCCGTGTTCGCCGAAAGCGATGCCATGGCACTGGGTGCGGCCAAGGCCGCGCGTCAGGCGGGCCGTGACGACATGATTTCGGTCGGGATCGACGGCTTTCCGACCATGCTGAAGGCGATCAAGGAAGGTCTTGTGCAAGCAACCATGGCGCAGATTCCCTACCAGATGGGCAAAATGGCCGTGGCCGATGCGATCAAGGTGATGAACGGTGAGGGCGCTTCGATCCCCGAACTGCAATACCAAGATGCCGTTCTGATCACCAAAGAGAATGTCGATCAGTATAAGGCGTCCGATTTCTACGGTCCTTCTGCCGACAACATGTAATCAGACGCGGGGGCCTGTCTGCTTTAGGCCGGCCCCCCGTTTTCGGCCTGATCCTCTCGTTCAATGAACACCGGAAAGGACGCCCCCATGCAAGCCGCCGCACCTGCCGCAACCGGTCTTGTCTGCCGGGGACTGGTGAAATCTTACGGCAGCATCAAGGTGCTGAAATCCGTGGACCTGACTTTGCCGCCGGGAACCGTGATGGGGCTGATCGGCGAAAATGGCGCGGGAAAATCGACTTTCAATTCCATCATCGCGGGCGTTGTGCGGCCCAGTGGTGGCCAGATGTGGATCGACGGCGTGGACTATGCGCCGCAGTCACCGTCAGATGCCATCGCGCGCGGGGTTGCATTGATCCATCAGGAAATCCGCCTGCTTCCCGGCCTTTCGGTGGCCGAAAACATCTTTCTTGGCCGTCTGCCGATGCGGAATGGTCGCGTTGACCGGGCCCGAATGCACGAGGAATCGCAGGTCGTGCTGACCGCGCTCGGGGTGCGGGTCGATCCGAACCGCAGCGTTGGCGGGCTGACCATGGCGGTGCAGCAAGGGATCGAGATTGCCAAGGCGATCCTGCGCAAACCCCGCTATGTTATTTTTGACGAACCCACTGCCACACTGGGCGAGGCCGAGGCCGAACAGATCCTTGAACAGGTGCGCATCCTGAAAGCGGCGGGCACCGGCGTCATCTACGTCTCGCACCGGCTGGACGAAGTGCAGGCCATCGCCGATCAGGTCATGTGTTTGCGCGACGGTGATCTGGTGGCACATTGGGCAGAGCGCCCTGTGACCAAGGCCGATTTGATCAACGCCATGGTCGGGCGCGAATTTACTTTTGAGCATCACGCGCCAAGCCCGTCGCGCGATAAGGTGGCGCTGCGGGTGCGCGGCGCGGGCCGCAACGGCGCTTTCCAGAATATCAGCTTTGATCTGCATGAAGGCGAAATCCTTGGCTTTGCCGGGTTGGTCGGGGCAGGGCGCACCGATGTGGTGCGCGCGCTTGCCGGAGCCGACCGGATCGACGCGGGCGAGGTTATGGTGAACGGCAAAGTGGTGCAGATCAGTGGTCCGCGAAGTGCGATGGATGCCGGCATCTTCATGGTGCCCGAAGACCGCAAGGGCCAGGGGCTGAACCTTGACCGTTCCTCGGCAGCCAACATGACGCTGCCTTGGGAAAAGGGGCTGGCGCGCTATGGCCAGATCACCCGGTCCTTGCTGGACAAGGTCGGCACCACGCAGAAGGCCCGCTTTGACATCCGCGGGCAGATGGGGCTGCCTGTCGGGTCGATGTCGGGGGGCAATCAGCAAAAGGTGCTGCTGGCCAAATGGCTGGTCAATCAGCCACGGGTCTTCATCGTCGATGAACCGACGCGGGGGGTCGATGTGGGGGCCAAGATGGCGATCTACGAAATCCTGCGCGGTCTTGCGGCATCCGGCATCGCCGTCATCGTCGTGTCATCCGAACTCGAGGAGGTGCTTGGCCTGTCGCACCGCATTCTTGTGATGTCCGAAGGCCAGCAACGCGGAATTCTGTCGCGACACGAGGCAAGCCCCGAA
>JAYSWK010000547.1:0-7559 GCA_043718085.1 Rhodobacterales bacterium | reverse complement strand
CAATCTGGCAGCGCCTCGGCACTGACAAGTTCCAGATCACGGGCAGTTTCAGAGCTTTCGGCAAAACGGGGGGCAGGCATGGGGCTTCCTTTCGGTTTCCCTGCCAACCTATCGAAAGCCTGACGCGCCTGCCAACCGTTTTCGCAATGGTCTAAATCTGCGTCTGCCCCAGAAATTCGCGGTCCGTCGCCAGGGACCGTTCCGCCACCCGCAAAAGCCGCGCCCAGACGGCCGAAAACGCCGTGGTATCGTTCTGGCCCAGGCAAAGGCGGACATCGCCGGCAATTGCGCCCAGCGAAACCATGCCAAGATTTTCCGACATGCGCTGCAAGCGTCGCAGCTGGCGGTCGACATCGCCCATCTCGTGGTGGCGGATCTGACTGGCCAGACCGGCCATCGTCACCGCAAGCTCGGCCAAGGCCCGCGTAATCACCTGTTCCGCCGAGGCCGCCCCCAGATTTCGGTAGATCGTCGCAATCGGCTCGGCATCCT
This sequence comes from Rhodobacterales bacterium, assembly GCA_043718085.1. Classification (GTDB taxonomy): domain Bacteria; phylum Pseudomonadota; class Alphaproteobacteria; order Rhodobacterales; family Rhodobacteraceae; genus Stagnihabitans. The sequence goes on along the minus strand of JAYSWK010000547.1, from coordinate 7,067 downwards.
GTTGCACCCTTTCATTCGGGCGCAACGCCACTACATTGCCAGAAGACATCACCCAACCTCCACATACACCCAAGGACCATCCTGCCCCGCCATGCTGAAGATTTCGTTGCCCCTTCCCCAAGAAACCCTGCGAATTTGTGGCGATTGCACACGAGTTTCGGACAGGTTAAGAGGTCGCCCATGGATATAGCACGCCCCCTTCCGTCTTATCTTGTTCAGCGGTTTCACGGCTGGCGCGCCACGGCCTATCAAGAGAACAGGGCCTGGTATCGGCGCCTTGCGGCAAGTGGGCAGCATCCGCGCGCCATGGTCATTTCGTGCTGTGACAGCCGGGTGCATGTCACCTCGATCTTTGGCGCGGATGAGGGCGAGTTCTTCATCCATCGCAATATCGCCAACCTGGTCCCGCCCTATAACCCGGACGGCGAGCGTCACGGCACGTCGGCGGCGGTTGAATATGCGGTCACCTCGCTGGGCGTCGCCCACATCGTGATTCTGGGCCATTCCAACTGCGGTGGGGTCAAGGGCTGCCATGACATGTGTTCGGGCCATGCCCCGCAGCTGGAGGAAAAGACCTCGTTCGTCGGTCGCTGGATGGATATTCTGCGCCCCGGATACGAGCGTGTCGCCGCCCTGCCCGCAGCCGAGCAGATCGGCGCGCTGGAGCGGCAGGCGGTTCTGGTCAGCCTGGAAAACCTGATGACCTTCCCCTTCGTCGCCGAGGCCGTGGCGGATGATCGCCTGACCCTGCACGGGCTGTGGAACAACACCGGGGAAGGCGAATTGCAGCAATACGACCCGGCGCGCGGGTTCGTCGCGGTCTGACAAAGCCTGAGTGCTGACCTAGGGATGATCGGGCTTTGGGCTGGCAAGCGTGCCCTGGTCATGGCCCGGCGTCAGGATCGGTCGCAGCAGTGCCATCGGGTGGCTGCGCAGGGTCAGCCGGTACGAGACATAATCCTCGACCACGGATTCGCCCTCGGTCATCGCGCGAAACTGCACGGCGGGTTCCACAATCCCCTCGCCTTCGATGTCACCGGCAAACAGCGGCAAGGGCGCCGCGCCCGTCAGCGCCCGTGCCGCCCACAGCGCATCGCGCCGCGCGGCACCAAAGGTGGCAAAGACATCCGCCTCGGCCAGGCGCGTCACGGTCGCGGGCTGCACCCCGGCTCGGCGCCAGACATCCTCGACCGTCAGATAGCCATTGCCGCGCGCCGCCACGATCCATTGCGCCTCTTCCTCGGACGTCCCCTTGATCTGCCGGAGACCCAGACGCAGCGCGAGCTGACCGTCGCGTTCCTCCATCACATTGTCCCATTGGCTTTCGTTGATGGCGGGCGGCAGGACCTGAACGCCATGCTGGCGCGCATCCCGCACGATCTGGGCGGGGGCATAAAAGCCCATGGGCTGGCTGTTCAAAAGGGCACAGGCGAAGATGCCGGGGTGGTGCTTTTTGATCCAGGCGCTGGCATAGACCAGCAAGGCAAAGCTGGCGGCATGGCTTTCGGGGAAGCCGTAGCTGCCAAACCCCTCGATCTGGGCAAAGCAGCGCGCGGCGAAATCCGGGTCGTGGCCATTGGCTTTCATGCCCGACATGAACCGGTCTTGAAATTCGCTGACCGAGCCGTGTTTCTTGAACGTCGCCAGCGAGCGGCGCAGCCGGTCCGCCTCGGTCGGGGTGAAGCCCGCGCCGATGATTGCGATCTGCATGGCCTGTTCTTGAAACAAGGGCACGCCCAGCGTCTTGCCCAGCACCCGGCCCAGATCGTCCGAGGGAAATGTCACCACCTCGAGCCCATTCCGGCGCCGCAGATAGGGGTGGACCATGTCACCCTGAATGGGGCCGGGGCGGATGATGGCGACCTGGATGACCAGATCATAAAAGCTGCGCGGCTTCATCCGGGGCAGAAAGTTCATCTGCGCCCGGCTTTCGACCTGAAAGACGCCCAGACTGTCCGCCTCGCACAGCATGTCATAGACCTGCGGGTCTTCGGGCGGCAGGGTGGCCAGACTATAGCGGGTGGAATGGTGTTTCTTCAAGAGATCGAACGCCTTGCGGATGCAGGACAGCATCCCCAGTGCCAGAATATCGACCTTGAGGATACCCAAAGTGTCGATGTCATCCTTGTCCCAGCAGATGACGGTCCGGTCCTCCATCGTGGCATTTTCGATGGGCACCAATTCGTCCAGGCGCCCATCGGTGATGATGAAACCGCCGACATGCTGTGACAGATGGCGGGGGAAGCCCTGAATTTCTTCGATCAGGTTCAAGGTCAGTTGCAGCCGCTTGTCGGTGGGATCAAGCCCGACTTCGGCCAGCCGTTGTTCGTTCATCGTCTTGGACGACCCAAAGCCCCAGATCTGGCTGGACATGGCCGAAAGGGTATCTTCGGTCAGACCCATAGCGCGCCCCACCTCGCGCACCGACCGCTTGCCGCGATAGTGGATGACGGTGGCGCACAGGCCCGCGCGGTGGCGGCCATAGCGTTCATAGATATGCTGGATCACCTCTTCGCGCCGTTCGTGTTCGAAATCGACATCGATATCGGGCGGCTCATTGCGCGCCTCGGACACGAAACGTTCAAAGACCATCGTGCCGACCTCTGGGCTGACCGAGGTGACACCAAGCGCGTAGCAGGTGATGGAATTGGCCGCCGAGCCGCGACCCTGGCACAGGATGCCGCGATCCCGGGCGAAGCGGACGATGTCGTGGACGGTCAGAAAATAGGGTTCGTATTTCAGTTTGGCGATCAGGGTCAGTTCATGCGCCATCTGCGCCTGGGCCTTGTCGGGCACGCCTTGGGGATAGCGCCAGGCCAGCCCCTCATGCGCCAGACGCGCCAGACGGCCCGCAGCCGTTTCGCCGCCGGTGATTTCGGACGGATATTCATAGCGCAACTCGTCCAGCGAAAAGTGCAACGTGGCGGCAAGCGCGCCGGCGCGGTGAACGGCGCCTTCAAAACCTTTGAAAAGCCGCAGCATCTCGGCTTCGGAGCGCAGGCGCTGCTCGGCATGGGGGGCAGCGTTTTGGCCAAGGTCATCGACCCGAACGCCCAATCTTATTGCCGCCAGCACATCGGCCAATTTGCGCCGCGCGCCGTGGTGCATCATCGGTTGGGCCGATGCGATGGTTTGGATGCCCAGCCGCTTGGCCAGACGCTCTTCGCGGGCAAAGCGGGGCAGGTCCTGGCCGTCGTAGCGCGGGGCCAGCAGAAGGTGGCATTTGCCGGCAAACCGGGCGACCAGACGCGCGGCCTGATCATGCCAAAGCTTGTCGGCCGAACGGCGGCGGTCCTGCAAAGGATGCAGCAGCAGCGCCAGACCATCACCCCATTCCAACAGATCGGGCAGGTCAAGGTCGCACGACCCCTTGTCCGCCCGCCTGCGCCCCAGCGTCAGCAACCGGCACAGATGCCCCCAACCCGCCCGATCCACGGGCAAGGCCGTCACGGTGAACCCGGCGCGCAAGACGAGCCGCGCCGCCGGGATCAGCCGCAGCTGTGGCCCACCATCCCGCGCCATCTCGCGCGCCTTGGTATGGGCGCGCACGATGCCCGCGACCGAATTCACATCCGCCACTGCCAGCCCGTCAAACCCCAGTTCGGCGGCGCGCAGCATATAGTCCTCGGGGTGGGAAGCCCCGGTCAGGAAGGTGAAGTTGGACAGAGCGCTAAGCTCGGTAAAGGACATGGGGCACCGGGAACGGACAGTGAACAAGTCTAACCGAAATCGGTGCCGCTTGCCAATGAGTCGCTTAAGGCCAGTGCCAAACCGGATGCGACGTGTCGTTTCTCGCACTTGCCGCAACCGAAACAGTGGTTGATATTGCCCCGAGGACGGAGGGACAGATGGCAAGACAGGTGCAAAATCCGGGGCAACGGATCACGGCAGTCCAGGCAGCGGCCATGGTGCAGTCGGGCATGTGGCTGGATTATGGCGCGGGCCTTGGTCAGCCGGATGCCTTTGACAAGGCGCTGGCGGGGCGGCGCGAGGATTTGCACCAGGTCAAGATCCGCTCTTGCCTGTCAACAAGGCCGCGGGCGGTTCTGGCGGCCGATCCGGACGGGGCGCGGTTCTTCTGGTTTTCCAGCCATTTCGGCGGAACGGACCGCAAGATGCATGACGCGGGCATCGCGCACTATCTGCCAGTGAACCTGGGCGAGGTGCCCGATTACTATCGCCGCTTCATCGATCCGGTGGACATCGTGGTCGTGAAATGCGCGCCGTTGGACAAGGACGGGTATTTCAACTTCGGCCCGACCAATCTGTGGCATGGCGCGCTGACCGAGCGGGCGAAATGCGTGATCATCGAGGAATGTGCCGCCGTGCCGCGGGTCATGGGCGTGGCGACGGGGATCCATGTCAGCGAGGTGGATTTCGTCATCCCGGGTGATGACGCGCCGCTGCCGGAATTGCCCAAGGGGGCGGCCACGGATGTGGACCGCGCCGTGGCGCAACTGATCGCGGGCGAGTTGGAGGATGGCGACTGCCTGCAGATCGGCATTGGCGGCATGCCGAATGCGGTCTGTTCGCTGCTGGGTCACAGCACGATCAGCGATCTGGGCATCCATACCGAGATGCTGACCGACGGGATCATCGACCTTTACCGGGCGGGCAAGATCACGGGCGCGCAAAAGCAGCTGAACCGCGGCAAGATCGTCTGCACCTTCGGGCTGGGGGCCAAGTATCTGTACGACGCGATCGACCTGAACCCGGATATCGAGTTTCACCCGGTCGATTACACCAATGCCCCGCATGTCATCATGCAGAACCACCGGGTGAAGTCGATCAACAACACAACCCAGATCGACCTGCAGGGCCAGGCGGCGTCGGAAAGTGACGGGCATCGCCATATCTCGGGGACCGGGGGGCAGTTGCAGTTCGTGCGGGGGGCCTATGCCAGCAAGGGGGGCAAAAGCTTTATCTGCCTGTCCTCGACCTATGACAAGAAAGGCGAGCCGCGCAGTCGGATCGTGCTGGCCCTGACGCGGGGCAATATCGTGACCACGCCGCGCACCGACACGATGTATGTCGTGACCGAATACGGCATCGTCAACCTGAAGGGCCGCACCGTGGCCGAACGGGCCAAGCTGTTGATCGGCATCGCGCATCCGAATTTCCGCGAAGAGCTGGAGCGGGAGGCCTATGAAAACCGGCTGATCCCGCGCGGATTCTTCTGACTAGCGCGTGTCGCGTTCGACCAGAATGAGATATTCACTTGCACCCCGAGGCAGCGATTGCTCTTGCAAACGCGTTCGGGAGCTCAAGTGAATTCAATGGAACGCGACACGCTTTAAAAACACGATGTCCAAGTTTTGGACATCGTGTTTTTTCCTGCTTTCCCAAATGGTTACCTTTTCTTGTTAACCAGATAGAAAGGTTTCCCAAACCGCTTTGGGAATGCGGGCCGGGTCAGTTGGCGGTGACGGTAAACGGCGCCACGGCCAGCACGCGGTAGTGGTCGTCAAAGAACAGCCGCGCTTCGTAGGGGCCGGGGGTCAGCTCTTCATAAAGTTCGGCGGCGGGGAAGGTCAGGGTGCCACCCACCCGCGCACCGGTATAGGCAAAGCCGAGATAGTTGTAGACCGAAGGTTCGCCCACCCGGTAGATGCCGACCCAGTCCAGCTTGAAGCCTTGCGAGCCCTTGAATTCCAGCGAAATATCGCCGCCCTGCGTGACGGGGGCGGTGACGGCAAGGCTGGCCAGGCCATCGGCGGGCACCACGGTAAACCGGGTGCGGGCCAGTTCGGTCGCGCCTACGCCGCCCGACAGAACCGCGTCATAATCGCCTACGGGCAGGCCAAGGGTGGACAGACGGATCGTCGGGCGGTCAGCGGGATCGACATCGGCAATGCCGGTCAGGGGCGTGTCGCTGCCCCGCGCGGTGACCATGGCGGAATAGCTGACTTGGTTCATGCCGGTCACGCGCAAAACCAGCGAGCCGCCCAACCGCACGGGCCGGGGTTCCACGGTGATCAGGGGCGGCGCGTCGATCGGCGTCACCTCGACCGTGGTCAGAACGGCACGGTGATCCGAAGGCCAGGGCATGACGGACAGGGCATTTTGCGGATTGTCCGCCTCGCCCATCACCACCGACGCCGTGGCCCGCACATTAGCGGCCCAGACATAGTCGATCCGGTCGAAGGTTTCGTTTGGCGGCAGATAGGGATAGGGGCGCCCCGCCGTCCAGGTGATGCCGGGATGGGACGGGTCGGGCCAGACGGCGCGGAACGTATCGACGAAACCGGCATCCTCCATCGCCTTTGACACCGGCCAGACGACCTGCGGCTGCCTGATCTGCCAGTCGCGCCACGATGCCGAGTTGAAATCCCCGGTCAGGATCACCGGCACACCCTGGTCGATCAGGGGTTTCAGCCCGTCGATCAGGGCCTGAGCCTCGGGCAGTCTGGTATCGGTTTCGGCGGCCAAAGCCTCGGACGCGGGTTTGCCGTCGCGGATGAGATCGGGGCCATAGGGATCGGAAGTCAGATGGGTATTGGCCATGGCGACCACTTTTCCGGGCTGAACCTCGATCCAGGCATGGATGGCATCGGGGTCCAGCCCGGCGATGGAATAGACGGGTGCCTGGGCGTTGGTGGTTTCGCCCAGGGCAGAATCGAAGATCGGGTATTTCGAGAGGATATGGCGGCGCTGGTCGGCATAGGGGTAACCGGCGAGGGCTGCGATTTCCAGGGTCTTGCCGTCAGGTTCCTGCAAGCCCACGATATCGGCATCGGCCAGCTGTATCGCCTTGATCACGCTGGCAAAGCTGACCTGATCGCCACCATACCAGATGTTGAAGGTCAGAATCCTGAGCCGGACCGGATCGGCGCTGGCGGGCAGGGCGAAAAGCAGAAGGATGGCGAAAGCGCGAAGCATGGGCGTGGTCCCTGTGGCTGACCCCGGGGGGTTTCACACCCCCCGGACCCCCCGTGGAGTATTTCGGAAAGGTCAAAGGGGCAGGGTAAGTCTAAAGCGGGATGAGTTTGCATGGAATCGAAAAACGCTGCCTCTCGCATTCGCTCGAACGCGCATTTCGATGAGTTTGTTTCGATGAAACCTCATCC
>JAYSWK010000546.1:0-7589 GCA_043718085.1 Rhodobacterales bacterium | reverse complement strand
TAATTCAATTTGATAATTATTAAAAAAAATATTAAAATTTTTTTGAGTATTTTTTGAATTTTTTAAAATATTTTGGAAAACTAAACGTAAAAATAATTTGCTTGACCGACACCCGCCAGACATTGCCCGCCTGCCCGGCAAATGGTGCCACATCCCGCACCCCGGCCCAGATCGTGGCCGAGGCCGCCCCCGCGACCACCTCCCACGCCCCCCCCAGCCGCGCCCGCAACGCGCCGCAGCGATAGGCGACCGAACCCGCCATCCCCTCGATCCGCAACAGGGCCTGCCCGCCCCGATAAGCCGCGCCGCTGACATCCATGGGCGAGCCCAGCGCCGCCCGCAGCGCCGCCAGCCCCTCGATCAGGCCGCGCGTGCCAACCAAAGTCGCCTCAGCCTCGGGCATGGCCTGGACACGAAAGGCAACCTCGGTCACCACCCCCAGCCGCCCGTGACTGCCCACCATCAGCTTGGTCAAATCAAGGCCCGTGACATTCTTCATCACCCGCCCACCTGCCTTGACCACAACCCCGGCGCCGTTGACAAAACGCAGGCCCAGAACCTGATCGCGACACGCGCCAACCTGCACCCGTCTGGGTCCCGAGGCATTGGTCGCCACCACCCCGCCAAGCGTCGAAACCCCGGTGCGGCCCAACAACCCCCGCAGGTCGGGCACCTCAAAGGCCAGTCTTTGCCGCTCGCCCGCAAGCTGTGCCTCGACCTCGGCCAAGGGCGTCCCCGCCCCTGCCACCAACGTCAGCGCCCCCGGCTCATAGATGCGCACACCGGTCAGACCCGATGCGTCCAGCGCCGCGCTCCCCCCGGGCACGATGGCCCGCGTCCCGCCACCCCGCACCACAAGGGGCTCTTGCCGCTTTTGCAGAAACGCCGCCAGATCTTCCTCACTTCTGATCGTCATCATCTGTCCATAAATATCCCACGGGGGCAGGTGCAATTGTCGCGACAATTGAATCGCGGGGGTGTGAAACCCCCGGACACCTCAACCTGCACGCCGGCTGGCGGTCACGACCAGCGGAAACACCTTGGCCGGGTTCAGCAACCAGGTCGGATCAAAAACATCCTTGACCTTCAACTGCGCCTCCAGATCGGCATCGGTAAATTGCACCTTCATCAGATCGCGCTTTTCCACCCCCACGCCGTGCTCGCCGGTCAGACAGCCGCCGACCTCGACACACAGCCGCAGGATATCGGCCCCGAAGGCCTCGCATTTGACAAGATCCCCGGGCTTGTTGGCGTCATACAGGATCAATGGATGCAGATTGCCGTCGCCCGCGTGAAAGACATTGGCGACACCCAGGCCCACCTCGGCACTCATCTCGCTGATGCGGCGCAGGACGTAAGGCAGCTCCGACACCGGAATGGCCCCGTCCAGACACATGTAATCGGCGATATTGCCCATGGCCCCAAAGGCCGACTTGCGGCCAAGCCAGATACGGCGGCTTTCCTCGTCCGACCGGCTTTCACGGTAGTCCACGGGATTGTGGCGCAGCGCGATCTCCTTGATCCGGGCCAGTTGTTCGTCAATCTCGGCCCCCGAACCTTCGACCTCGACGATCAGCAGCGCCTCGCAATCGGGGTAACCGGCATGGGCAAAGGCCTCGGTCGCCTGAATGCAGGGTCGGTCCATGAATTCGATGGCCACCGGCAGAAGCCCCGCCTTGATGATATCTGCCACGCAGGCCCCGGCGACCTCGTTGCTGCCATAGCCGATCAACACCGGCCGCGCGCCCTCGGGCTTGGGCAGAATGCGCAAGCTGGCCTCGGTCACCACGCCCAACTGCCCTTCGGACCCGCAGATCACTCCCAAAAGATCGAGGCCCCCGGCATCCAGCCACGGCCCGCCCAAGTCGACCACGGTGCCGTCCATCTGCACCAGGGTGACCCCCAGCAGATTGTTGGTCGTCACCCCGTATTTCAGACAATGCGCCCCGCCCGAATTCATCGCGATATTGCCGCCGATGGCGCAGGCCAGCTGGCTGGACGGGTCGGGCGCATAGAAAAAGCCCTGTGCCTCGACCGCGCCCGTCACCGACAGGTTGGTGCGCCCGGCCTGCACGCGGACAAAGCGGTTCTCAAGATCGACCTCGATCACGGCGGACATCCGCGCCAGCCCCAGCACCACGCAATCGGGTGTGGGCAACGAACCGCCAGCCAGCGATGTGCCCGCCCCGCGCGGCACCACGGGCACCGACATCTGGTGGCACAGGGCCAATACGGCGGAAACCTGGGCTGTCGTGCGCGGCAGAACCACGGCAAGCGGCGTGCAGCGATAGGCGGTCAGCGCATCGCATTCATAGGCCCGCGTCTCGGCCGGATCGTCGATCACGCAACCCGGGGCCAACGCACGCAGCCGCGCCACGATATTGTCCCGCGCCGCCAGCACCCGCTGGTCCGGCTTTGGCATCTCCATGGCGGCCTCCCCTTTGGCCTGACGTTAAAACGATTCAGGTTTGGTTGGAATCGAAAACCGCTGCCTCTCGCACGGGCAGGAACGCGTTTTCCGATGCAATTGTATGCGCCGAAACCTGAACCGCTTCAGGCCCGGAATTTGCCACTGGCAAGCGGGACGCCCGTTCTGTAACTTTGGCCCATGAACCTGCTCACCGCGCTCGAGACGACATTTACGCCCCGTGACGTGGTGGCCTTTGGGTTTTTGGTCCTGGCCTGGGTCGGCACCGGGCGGTTGGCCGAACATCCCCCCAAATGGCGCCCTTCGGTCAGCCTGTTGATGCAGGACTACCGCTATCGCTGGATGACCGAGTTTCTGACCCGTGACCCGCGGATATTTGACGTCTCGCTGATCGACAGCTTGCGGCAGGGTACGGCCTTTTTCGCCAGCGCCGCGATGATCGCCATTGGCGGCGGGGTGGCCATGATCGGCAATGCGGCAACCCTGCAGGGTCTGGCGCAGGATCTGACACTGGGCATCGACACATCGCAATTGCGCATCAAGTTGATCGTGGTCGTGGCGCTTTTGTCCAATGCGCTTTTGAAATTCGTCTGGTCACACCGTCTGTTTGGCTATTGCGCCATCATGATGGCCGCCGTGCCCAATGACGCCAGCGACCCAATGGCCGCCCCCCGCGCCCGCCAGGCGGCCGAGATCAACATCACTGCCGCCAAAAGCTTTAACCGTGGGCTGAATTCGATCTATTTCGCCTTGGCGGCCCTGGGCTGGCTGATCGGGGCCGAGGCTTTGGCCCTGACCACCCTGTTGACCGCAGGCGTGCTTGTGCGCCGCGAATTCGCCTCGCAATCGCGTCTTGTGATGCTGGAAGACATGCGCTGAACCCGCGCGCCAGGGCGACGAAAGATGGGCAAACCCTTGCTTTTCCAAGGAAAAGCCTGGGACTGCCCATCCTGCCTGGCGGCATTTGTAGGATGGGCAGTTCGTCCGTTTCGGCCCGAAACGGGCGGTTTGCCCATCGCCCTCAGACCCGCTTGGCCCGGGTCGGATAGGCGGCGCGAAAGGCGCGGAACGCCCCGTCGCCCGCCACCTCCTCAACCTGGCGGAACAGGCTGCGCAGTGCGGGCTCATAGGGCAGATGGCGGTTGGCCACCATCCACAGCATGCCGTCGGGGGCCAGCGCCTTTTGCGCCGCCCGGATAAAGGCCAGCCCCAGCGCCGGATCAGCCTCGCGCCCATTGTGGAACGGCGGGTTCATCACCACGGCCCCCCAGGGTCGCGCCGGTTTGAACCTCAGCGCATCGGCCCAATGCAGCGTCACCCGCGGATCGATCAGGTTGCGCGCGGCACAGTCCAGCGCCACGCGCTCGGCCTCGACCACATCCAGATGCTGCACGCCGGGCCGCGTCAGCACCGCCCGGCTCAGATAGCCCCAACCCGCGCCCAGATCGCCCACCCGTGCCGGCAGATCGCGCGGCAGCGCCCCTGCCAGCATGACCGAGGCGCGGTCCGGCCCATCGGCCGAAAACACACCGGGCCGGGTGACAAATCCGTCCACCAGATGATCCTGCGCCGCCCATTGCAGCAATGCCTTGTCCGCCGGGCAGATGCAGATGCGGCCATGCGCCTTGGATTGCGCCTCGCCCAAAGCCAGGCCCAGGGCGCGGCAATCTTTCAACACGCCCTCGACCCCATCAGTCTTTTGCCCGTCGATGGCAATGACACCGCCCGGCACCACGGCCTGCGCCGCCTCGGCCAGCAAGGCATGAGCCTCGGCCTTGGCGCGGGGCAGGCAGACCAAGGAAGTGGCGCATTGACCCGTCAGGGCCGTCCGGTAGCCAAGGAAGGCGAAATGGTCGTGATCCGGGCGAAAGCCGGTCAGCACCACGACACGCGCCTTGGGCAGGGCCGAAAGGTCGTCGCCGATGCGGGGGCGGTAGACGGCAATGTCGTCCGCAGGCGGCAATACCCAGGCACCGCTGTCCAGCGCCATGTCGATCCGGGCAGCTCTCATCTGAAGTTACTCTTTTTCCATCGTGCATTGCAGCGGATGCTGATGGCGGCGGGCGAAATCCATCACCTGCGCCACCTTGGTCTCGGCCACTTCAAAGGAAAACACCCCGACCACGGCCAGACCCTTCTTGTGGACCGTCAGCATGATCTCGAAGGCCTGGGCATGGTTCAGCCCGAAAAAGCGTTCCAGCACATGCACGACGAACTCCATCGGCGTATAGTCGTCATTCAGGATCAGAACCTTGTACAAAGGCGGCCGCTCGGTCTTGGTCCTGGTTTTGGTCAGGATCGACGTGTCCTGACCGGGGCCCCGCCGCTCGTCGGACATCATGATGGGCAAAGCGGGCAAACCGGACTCCAGGGGCCAAGGGAACTTGCGCGCAATATAAAGATTTTTCGCTGCGGCGAAAGCCCCGGCACCCGGCTTTCATGGATAACGGTTTGCTGCAATGCCCCGCTTGGGCCAAGACTGACACCAAGGAGTCGCAAAAGATGCCCCAGTTAACCACCATCGCCTTCGATGCGGACGACACGCTTTGGCACAACGAAACCTTCTTTCACCTGACCCAGACCCGATTCGCCGCCCTTCTGGCCCGGGATGCCGACCCAGCCCATCTGTCCCAGCGCCTTGAGGCGGCCGAGCGGCGCAACCTTGGCCACTACGGCTATGGTGTCAAAGGCTTCATGCTGTCGATGATCGAAACCGCGATCGAGGTAACTGGTGGCCGCGTCGCGGCACCCGTCATTGCCGAGATCCTTCAGGCAGGCCGCGAATTGCTGGCCCATCCGGTCGAGCTTTTGCCCCATGCCCGGGCGGCTGTCGAAACCCTGGCCCGGACGCACCGGGTGCTTCTGATCACCAAGGGCGATCTTCTGCATCAGGAACGCAAAGTGGCCCAGTCCGGTCTTGGGGATCTGTTCCACGGGGTCGAGATCGTCTCGGAAAAGACGCCGCAGACCTACTTCGCGATCTTCGCTCGGCATGGCCATGGCGCTGCGCGTGCCATGATGGTCGGCAATTCGCTGAAATCCGACATCCTGCCCGCCATCGAGGCCGGCGCCTTCGGTGTTCACGTGCCCCATAACCTGACCTGGGCGCTGGAACATGCCGATCCGCCCGACGGTCATGCGCGTTTTCGCGCCGTCCCCGACCTGTCGCACCTGCCTGCTCTGGTCGAAAGCCTTGCGGCTGACCTACCATAGATTGCGGTCAAGTGATCCCGTCCTACCATATCTGGCGGGCCTTCCCGATATGTGTTGTCAGAGGAACAGGATGAAACCCATTGAAATTAAGGGGTTTTCCGAAAACATGCCCTATGCTAGGTTTTCGCTCAAGCAGAACGATGCCCCGCCAAACAGGGGCACGCAAATTGACGAGGCGGGCAAGGTGACACTGTTTTCGGGGCAGCAATTCCGCACCCTTTTGGTGGCTTTCACGATGGGGCTGTTCGCCCTGATCGCGTCAAGCGCCGGGGCTGCAACATACGCCGCATTCGTGATGGATGCGCGTTCGGGCGAGACGCTTTATTCCAGAAACGCCGACACGCCCCTGCCCCCGGCCTCGCTGACAAAGATGATGACGCTTTACCTGACCTTTCAGGATATCGAAGCGGGCAAGGTGTCGCTGGACACGATGATCACCGTCTCCAAGAACGCGGCCAACCAGGCGCCCTCGCGTCTGGGCCTCAAGGCGGGTCAAAAGATCGCCTTGCGCTATCTGATCCGCGCCGCCGCGGTGAAATCGGCCAATGACGCAGCAGCAGCCATCGGCGATGCGCTGGGCGGCAGCCAGGAAAAATGGGCCGCGCGCATGACATCAACGGGCAAAAGGCTGGGGATGAAGCATTCGACCTTCAAGAATGCCAACGGGCTTCCGGCCAAAGGGCATCTGTCGACGGCGCGGGACATGTCCGTGCTGGGGCGGCACCTGTTTTACGATTTCCCCCAGTATTACAACATCTTCTCGCGCCGCACCACCGATGCCGGCATGGCGACCGTGGCCAATACCAACCGCAAATTCCTTGACGCCTATGAAGGCGCCGATGGCATCAAGACCGGCTATACCGATGCCGCTGGCTTCAACCTGACCGCCAGCGCCGAACGCGGCGGCGTGCGTGTGATCGCCACGGTTTTCGGCGGCACCTCGACCGCCCAGCGCAACGCCAAAGCGGCCGAGCTTCTGGACCTGGGCTTTGCCAAGGCCAAGCCGGGCACGCAAACCGTCAAACCCGTGCCCGTCGATCCCGAAGAGCCGCCGCTGGATGGCGCGCTGGTGGCCATGGCCGATGACACGACGGTGGACGAGGTCCTGCCCGAAGTCGAAAGCGGTGCCGGCAAGACTCTGCGCCTCAATCTCGCTTTGGCAACCTCGCCCCGCCCGCAGCCCCGCCCGGGCGCCCCGCGCGACCCGGCCAGCGAGGTCACCGAGGTGGCAAGTGTATCGGCCAGCACGGCCACCGAACCCGCGCCACCCGCCGACAGCCTGCAAGGTCAGGCCCTGACCCTGGCTTCCGATGGCACCGCCACCAGCCCGTCGCAGGGTCAGGTCACGGTGACCGCCAGCGCCAGCGAACAGCCATTGCTTCTGGCCTCGGCCGAGGTGCGCCCCGCCAAACGCAATGCGCCGATCTATACCGATGCCGATGCCCAGATGGCCGCCGTTCCGGCCAAACCCGAAGTCGTGACCCGCGTCTCTACCTCGGGGGGCGAACACTGGGGCGTGCAACTTGGCCATTACAACACCCGCTCCGAGGCAGAGCGTCTGCTCTTGAAGATCCAATTGGCCGAAAGCGCCACATTGGGCGACGGGCTGCGCAAGGTCGTGGAACGCAAGGGCGGGTATGATGCGAATTTCATGGGGCTTTCCCAGGAAAACGCCGACCTCGCCTGCCGCCGCCTGCAATCGCGCGGTGTGGAATGCTTCACGATCGGTCAATAGGATGACTTGGGTCCTTCCTCCGCCCGCACAGCCCGGCCTGCCCGTAGCGGGTGGCGGGCGTTTTGCGGTGCGGCGCATCTTCTGTGTCGGGCGCAATTACGCCGATCATGCCCGCGAAATGGGCCATGATCCGCAGGCCGAGCCGCCCTTCTACTTCACCAAACCCGCCGATGCACTGGTTGAAAGCGGTGCCAAGGTCCCCTACCCGCCCGC
>JAYSWK010000545.1:0-7592 GCA_043718085.1 Rhodobacterales bacterium | reverse complement strand
GGTCGGTTTTGGGGTCAAGGCTGCGGATCAGCATGGGAAATGTCCAGAATCTCAAGCTCCAGCGGCCCGGAAGGTCGGCGCCACGTGACCACATCCCCGACCTGCGCCCCGATCAGCGCGCGGGCCAGGGGCGATTGGGGGGCGATGCGGTGCCGGGCGGCGTCGGCCTCATCCTCGCCGGTGATTTCGTAGGTGGTGGTGGTGGTGCCGTCCTGATCCACGGTCACGCAAAGCCCAAAGGCAACCTCGGTCAGGGACAACGTGGCGGGATCGCTGAGGATGGCGGTGCGCAGACGCGCCTCGAGATAGCGGATGTCGCGTTCGGCAGCAGCCTGGGGCAGCTTGTCCAGACGCTCGGCCCGGGATTTCAGCACGGCCAGATCCCCTTGCCGGGCCAGCAGACGGGCCTGAAGGGCGGCCAGGCCGCGCGGTGTGACATAGTTCGGATGTGGCGACTGCGGCAGATCGGGCAGAGGATCCAGCGCGCCGTCGCCTTCCTTGACGAAGGCCCTACTCATTTGACATGGGGCTCATCGGATCAGCCGCTCCAGCGTGTCATAGATCATCCCGCCGTCCCATGCAGCCCGTGGCAGACTGTCGGGTTTGAACCGGATGCGGGCGAGGTCAAGATCGGAGCGGGAAAAGAACCGCCGTTCGGTCACGACGCGGGCCGGGTCGCGCCAGGTGGCGGCGATGGAACCGCCGGTGATGGTGCAGCGAAAAAAGAGGTCGACCTGATGAAAGCCGGTCGTGGGGTCATGAAACTCGTTCACCAGGGCCGGCTCGCCCACGGCGATGGCGAGCCCTGTTTCCTCGTGCACCTCGCGGATCAGATTGGCATGGAGCGACGAGCCGACCTCGACCCCGCCACCCGGCGCGCACCACAGATCCGAGCGCCCGCCGGGATAGGCGTTCACCAAAAGCAGGCGGTCGTCCTGCAAGATCAGCGCGCGGGCGGCAAGGCGGGGGGATCTTTTGGCCATTCCCCAAGCTGATCCGCCCGCGCGGCTTTGTCCAGCCTTTAGGCCGCGACGGGCTGGTTCTGCACCGGGCGCGCCGACCACAGGAGGTAAATCGAACCACACAGGATCATCGCGACACCGGCCCAGATGTTGCCTTCCGGCCAATAGCCGAAGAAAAGGCCGTAGATCAGGATATTGCTGATCAACTTCAAGTCATCGAAGGGCTGCACGAAAGCCGCATCGGCCGCGGCATAGGACCAGGTCAGAAGGTATTGCGCGGCCATCATGATCACGCCGCCGATCACCAGCCAGCCAAGGATTTGCGCCGTTGGCACCTCGAACCCGGCCTGAACCGAAAGGCCCGCGTTGATCGGCGTCAGCAGGACCAGAAGCCAGAGGGTGATCGAAGGCGCGGATTCCGTGCGGGTAAGCGCCTTGGTCATCAGCGACGAGCCTGCCCAAAGCACGGCCGCTGCCACCGGATAGAACATGGCCGAGGTCAAGCCCGAGGTCCAAAGTCCCGAGACGATGGTCGCCCCTGCCAGCCCGATGGCCGCCGCGATCCAGCGCGGGGCGGTGACGGTTTCGCCCAGAAATAGCGCCGCACCGATCAGCACAAAGATCGGCGAGGTCATTACCAGAGAGATGATCTGCCAGATCGGGGTCTGGGCCGCGACGGCAAGCACAAAGGCCTGCACGCCCAAGGCCGAGATGATGACACGGATGATGTGCAGGACAGGCCGCGACGTCTTTAGCCCGGAAAACCCGTGGCGCAGGATGAACGGCGCCGAAAAGAGCGTCGCTATGGCATATTGCCAAAAGGTATCCGACTGGGCCTTGAAGGCCAGCCCGCCCCAGGCGCCCGGTGCGGTAATGTGATAGGTGATGGCATTGGCGGCGGCAAAGCAGATGCCGGCCAGAACCATGTAGGCCGCACCTTTGAGGTAAGTCTGATTCATGTGTTATCCTTTCACGACCACATAAATCAGGGGGATATGCCCAGCGACCCGCCCGTATCAGGGGCAGGTTGCCTGCATTCTCTTTCATCCGGACTATACCGTCGGCCCCGGAGTTACACCGGATCTGCTGACCCCTGAAGAAACCGAAGTTCCGCCAAGGCGCTCGCGGGCTATACCGCCGGTGGGGAATTGCACCCCGCCCTGAGAATACCGGGATCATTCCCGGCACCTGGGGATTAATGCAAAGCTGGGCCTCAGGCAAGGGAGCACTTGCCGAATGATGCGTAAGGGCGCAGATCTTTGGGATGAAAGATGGGACGGACACGGTTGTTCTGCTGCACGGGCTGGCGCGCAGCGAAGCGTCGCTTGCAGTCATGGCGCGTGCCATTCAGGCGCGTGGTTACCGCGTGCTGAACATCGGATACCCTTCGACCAAGGCGCCGGTGCAAGAGCTGGTGAGCGTGGTGGGCCAAGCCGTGGCGCAGGCGGCGGGGCGGGTGCATTTCGTGACCCATTCCATGGGCGGCATCCTGGTGCGGTTGTGGTTGGCCGATCATCGCCCCGCCGCGATGGGCCGTGTCGTCATGCTGGCACCGCCCAACCGCGGTTCTGAAATCGTGGACAGGTTCGGCGATTGGGCAGGGTTTCAGTGGCTGATGGGACCGGCCGGGGTGGAACTGGGCACCAAGGGGCTGCCCGTGACCTTGCCCGACCCTGATTTCCCCTTGGGCGTCATTGCAGGCTCGGTGGCGCTGAACCCGATCAGCGGCGCGATGATCCCGGGGCCCAACGATGGTAAGGTCAGTGTGGAAAGCACCAAAGTTTCGGGCATGAGCGATCACATCGTGCTGCCCGTCAGTCATACGTTCTTGATGATGAACCCATTGGTAATCGCCCAGACGTTGCACTTTCTGGCCAAGGGCAGGTTCAACCACGCGATGACCCTGCCCCAGGCCTTGAAGCTGTCCATGGGTTCGCAGGACGCCACATCGCAGAAAGGGGCTATCGAATGAAACGCGGATATACCGCCGTGGCCAAGGCCGTGTCGCGCTATTGCGGGCGGGCCAGCACCTTTTCCCTGGCGCTGGGGGTGATCGTGGTCTGGATCGTGACCGGCCCGTTGTTCGGCTATTCGGACACCTGGCAACTGGTGATCAACACCGGCACGACGATCATCACCTTTCTGATGGTCTTCCTGATCCAGAACACCCAGAACCGCGACACCGAAGCCATTCATATCAAGCTGGACGAATTGATCCGCGCCACCAAGGGGGCCCATAACGCCCTGATGGATCTGGAAGAGCTGGAGGAGAGCCACCTCAACCAGTTCCGCGAACGTTATGCCGCCCTGGCACGGGCGTCGCGGCAGGGGTTGGAGCGCGGCATCGAGGACACAGACACGCCGGGGGTATGACGGCGCCGGGCGCTGTGAACAGATGGCTGCAATCTTAGGCATTTGGGTGCCGCAGCTTACATGCGCGTTAACCCTTGCGCGGCTTAAAGCGGGATGAGTTTGCATGGAATCGAAAAACGCTGCCTCTCGCATTCGCTCGAACGCGCATTTCGATGAGGTTGTTTCCATGAAACCACATCCCGTCTAGATGGCCGGAAGTCCCCCGGTGGCGGAGCGTTTTCATGGCCATTTTCCTTGCCACCAGTGCCAATTTCGACATGTTTTATCTGGATCTGCATGGGGTGTTCCAAGGGACAAGCCTGACGGTCAGTGAAGCCGACAGCAGACATTTGACGCCGGGGATTGGGTTTACGGTCGGGGCGGTGAACAACATCATCCAGGGCCATGTGATCACCCCGAACACCCATGTCCAACTGGACGTGGCGACGGTGCAACCATTTGATCTTTATGGCAACAATCTGCTATCGGATGCGCAGGGCACATTCAGCGCGGGTCGGTTGAATTGGCTGAACGGCGCCGGAAATCCGGGCGAGGCGCGGTTCAGCGTCATGGGCTTTTCCCTAAGTGCACGGCCTTTTCGGCGGCGGTGGCCACCACGTCCCAGGACGACGACTTTGCCCTGTTCCGCCAGATTTTCAGTGCCACTGACTATATCATGGGTTCTGGCGGCGATGATGTCTTTGCCCTTGGCAAGGGGGATGACGTCTATCTCGACACAGGCGGGCAGGACCGGGTTCTTGGCGGTCCCGGCCGCGACTTTCTGACCGTCGGCAATCAGACCAATGGCCCCTTTGACGACACGGTGCTGGGCGGGACGGGCGATGACATTCTGGCTTGCCTGTCGGGCAATGGCGGGTTGTACGGGGGCGCCGGCTACGACATCCTGATCGCGGGCACGCAAGATGACCGCGCCCGTGGCGGGGCCGGGCAGGACAGTTTTGTCTTTGGCATCGAACATGGCCGCCATGTCGTGGTGGATTTCGACACGGCCACGGACACGTTGGTGATCCTGGACGCGGTGACCGCTTTGGGCGATCTGACCATCACGCAACACGGCGGGTCGGCCGAGATTTCCTATGGCAGTTTCACCCTGGTGCTGCGCAATGTCGATGCCGGTCAGCTTGGCCTTGGCAATATCAGCTTTGGTGCCACCGCCTTTGCCCAGGCCGCCGAGAACACCTATCTGGCCGGCTTTGTCTATGATGTCTGAGCCCCCGACCTGCTGACCCCGACCTGCTGACCCCGACCTGGCAGGCCGAAGTTCCATCCTATTGCGAACATCCGAGCCGCCGACTAAGTTCAGCGCAACGCTTTGATTTGAAAGGTTGGGCAATTGGCAACTTTTTTTCTCGGAAACCGCATTCAATATCAATGATCTGGATTTCAACGCCCCGTTTCGCACGACACATACGTCAACGGTCGTGCCGGGGGGCGGCAAGATGCTGGCCACCGCAGCCCACGGCATTCTGGATGGCTGGGACTACGTCGCCTGAAGCGCGTCCGGTTCGCGTGCAAACTAAAATCGCGGCCTCTCGCATTCGCGCGAACGCGATTTTCGACAGCCTTGCGTCGATGAGAACCGGAAAGCCTGCTAGAGCGGGATGGGTTTTCATGGAAACAAACCCCATCGGGAAACGCGTTCGAGCACATGCGAGAGGCAGCGATTTCCGATTCCATGCAAACCCATCCCGCTTTAGCGCCCCAGCGGCCTGACCCGGTTGACATGGCCCATCTTGCGGCCAGGCCGGGCCTCGGCCTTTCCATACAGGTGCAATGCGGCGCCGTTTTCGCGGGCGAGGGCGGGCAGGCGCAGGATGTCGTCGCCGATCAGGTTTTCCATCACCACATCACTATGGCGCGACCCGTCGCCCAGGGGCCAGCCGGCAATGGCGCGGATATGCTGTTCGAACTGGTCAACCGCACAGCCATTCTGGGTCCAGTGCCCCGAATTGTGGACACGGGGCGCGATTTCATTGGCGATCAGGCCCTGCGGCGTCACGAACAGCTCCAGCCCCAGAACGCCGACATAGTCCAGGGCGTTCAACACCTTGGCCGCCATCAGCACCGCGTCGCTGCGCTGGCCGCGCGTCAGTTTTGCGGGCAGCGTCGTCGTGTGCAAGATGCCGTCACGATGCACATTCTCGCCCGGATCATAGGCCGCAACGGACCCGTCCAACCCCCGCGCGGCAATCACCGAAACCTCGTGGGTAAAGGCGACAAAGCCTTCCAGCACCGAAGGCGCCCCGTTCATCGCGGCCCAGGCGGCAGGGGCGTCCTGAGGCGATTTCAGCCGGAACTGCCCCTTGCCATCATAGCCAAGCCGGGTGGTTTTCAAGATGGCGGGCATGCCGATGCGGGCCATGGCGGCCTGAAGATCGGCCAATGAGTTCACGGCGGCATGGGCCGCGCAGGCGATGCCCAGCCCGGTCAGAAAACCCTTCTCGATCAAGCGGTCTTGCGAGGTAGCAAGGGCGCGGCGGTTCGGACGGATGGGGCGCAGCGCCTCAAGAATGTCCAAAGCGGCGGTCGGGATGTTTTCGAATTCATAGGTGATCACATCCACGCTGGCAGCAAACGCTTGCAAGGCGGCGACGTCGTCATAGCCCGCCGTGGTCACCGCATGGGCGACATCGGCGGCGGGCGGGGACGCCATGGGTTCATAGATATGTACCCGGTAGCCCAGCCGCGCGGCCGCGGCCGCCAGCATGCGCCCCAGTTGCCCACCGCCCAGAATGCCGATCACGGAACCCGGTTTCACCATGTCAGGCATCCGAGGGCTCGTCGGGAATTGAGGCCGACAGGGCCGCGCGCCAGGCATCAAGCCGCTGCGCCAGGGCCGGATCGCTCAGCGCCAGAATGCCTGCCGCCAAAAGCCCGGCATTGGCCGCACCTGCGGCCCCAATCGCCATGGTCGCAACCGGGAAACCCCGGGGCATCTGCACGATGGAATACAGGCTGTCGATCCCGGCCAGGGCTTTGGTCTGGACCGGCACACCTATCACCGGCACACGGGTCTTGGACGCCATCATCCCCGGCAGATGCGCGGCCCCGCCCGCCCCGGCAATGATCACCTTCAGGCCGCGCCCGGCAGCCGTCTTGCCATAATCCCACAACCGGTCCGGGGTGCGATGCGCCGAGACGATCTTTGTCTCGTAAGGCAGGCCCAGTTCATCCAGGATCAGGGCCGCTTCCTTCATGGTCGCCCAGTCGGACTGGCTGCCCATGATGATACCGATTTCAAGTGCCATGCGCGCCTCCGCAACTTGCCCTCCCCTAACGTGGGCAGCGGCCAAGAGCAAGGCAAGCGCATTTGACCTTTTCCAAATACTCCCGCCGGAGGCCAGGACGGCTCACGCGATGATGTCGGGGATCAGCTGGTCTTCCATCTTGACGATCTGGTCCTTGAGCGACAGCTTTTGCTTTTTCAGCCGGCGCAGGGTCAAAGCGTCGGCGCGCGCGCTTTGCTGCAACGCATGGATGGCATCATCCAGGTCACGGTGTTCGCGTTTCAGAACCTCTAGCCGGATGCGCAGCATCTCTTCAAAGTTCAATTCACCAGATGCATTCATCGGGGGGGGTCCATTCTGTCTTGCCTGTCAAGATATAGTGATTCGCCCGCGAGAAGGGAATAATCTGCGCGAAACCCGGCGATTGCCGGTCGAAAAATGCGCCCATGCGCACCCTTGCAGGGCAGCCGCCCCGGGCCCATATTCAAAGGGCAGCCGGGTGCCGTCAGGGCCCGGCTGCGAAGATGTCGCTTGCCGCAAAGGACATGGCCATGACGAAACTGAGCTTTGGCTCCCATCCGTTCCTGCTGGGCTTTGAACAGCTGGAGCGTCTGGTCGAGCGGACGGCGAAAACCGCCTCGGAAGGCTATCCGCCGTTCAACATCGAGGCGGCCTCGGAAAACCATTACCGCATCACTTTGGCGGTCGCGGGTTTTTGCGAAGAGGATCTGGCCATCACGGTCGAGGATCGCCAGCTGGTCGTGCGGGGGCGTCAAAGCGAAGATGGGGTCGAACGGGTCTATCTGCACCGCGGCATCGCTGCCCGGGCATTTCAGCGCAGCTTTGTGCTGGCCGACGGGGTCGAGGTCGCCGGAGCCAATCTGGAGCACGGGCTTTTGCATATCGACCTGCGCCGCCAATCCCCCGAGACGGTGGTCCAGACCATCCGCATCGGCAAGACATAAGAGGCAGAACCATGAATGTGAAATATCCCGATCTTCCTGCCGCCGAACGCGCCATTGTCTATGTG
>JAYSWK010000544.1:0-3041 GCA_043718085.1 Rhodobacterales bacterium | reverse complement strand
TGCAACTTGACCGAATCCTCGGCCCATGCCGCACCTGTTGCCAGCGCCAAAGCGCCCGCCGACAGAAGTAGTTTCTTCATTCCAACCTCCATGTTGATCACCTCCCCCTTTGTGAGGGATGCCAGAACGTGACGCGGGCTTCGACCAGCGCCACCAAACCGTAGAAGACCGAACCCGCCAGGGCCGCTACGGCAATTTCAGCCCAAACCAGCGGCAAGGCAAGCTGCCCCACCGCGGTCGAGATACGAAAGCCCATGCCCAATGTGGGCGAGCCGAAGTTTTCCGCAACAATTGCCCCGATCAGGGCCAAAGTCGCCGCAACTTTCAACCCGTTGAACAAAAAGGGCATGGCCGCGGGCAGCCGCAGCTTGAACAAGGCCTGCCAGTAACTTGCCCCCCAGGTCGCCATCAGATCGCGCTGCATCCTTTCGCTGGACGACAGTCCCGCCACCATGTTGACCAGAACCGGGAAGAACACCATGACCACGACGACAGCGGCCTTGGACTGCCAGTCAAAGCCGAACCACATGACCATGATGGGGGCGATGCCGACAATCGGCAAGGCCGCCACGAAATTTCCGATGGGCAGCAGGCCCCGGCGCAGGAATGGCACCTTGTCCACCAGGACCGCCACCATAACCGCCGCACCCGAGCCGATGACATAGCCCGTTAGCCCACCTTTCAGGATGGTCTGGACGAAATCGACCCACAGCACGGCCAGATTTTCGCCGATCGCAGCACCTATGCGGCTTGGCGCGGGCAGGATCACCTCGGCCACGCCAAATCCGCGCACGATCCCTTCCCACAGCACCAGCACCGCAAGGCCAAACAGTGCCGGAATGGCCAGCCGGACCGCCCTGTGCCCGGCCCAGCGCGACCGCGCCAGTCCCGAATTCACCGCCCAGGCGGCCAGCCAGAACACCAGGGCCAGGGTCAAAGTCATGCGCCGCCTTCCACTTTCTGGGCCCCCATGCGCCGCACCACAACCGTCTCCAGCGTCCGCACCAGCAGGATCAAGACCCCCGCCAGTATCGCCGCCGCGAACAGCGCCGCCCAGACCACGATGGGCGAGCCGAACTGGCTGCCAATCAGCATCCGCGCGCCCAGACCCTCGATCGCCCCGGTCGGCAGTTCTCCCACGATCGCGCCGACCAGCGACGCCGCGATGCCGACCTTCAGGCTGGTGAACAGATAGGGCACCGACGACGGCAACCGCAACTTGGCAAAACCCTGCATCTCGCCGGCGTTATAGGTCTTGAGCAGATCCAACTGCATCTGATCGGGGCTGCGCAGCCCCTTGATCATACCGACCAACACCGGGAAATAGCTCAGATAGGCCGCGATGATCGTCTTGCTGACCAGGGCATTCGACACACCCAGATGATCGCCAAACCCCAAGCTGTTCGACAAGACCACGATCATCGGCGCAATCGCGACAACCGGCACCGTCTGGCTGATGATCGCCCAGGGCATCATCCCCAGATCCAGCGTGCGGCTGCGCACGATGCCAACCGCCATCAGAATGCCCAGCCCCGTGCCCAGCACGAACCCCGAGAATGTCGCCACCAGCGTGACATAGCCATGATAGATTAGGCTCTTTTTCGAGGTGACGCCGTAGCCCGTGATCCCCTTCCACAACTCGGCCGCCACCTGATGCGGCAACGGCAGAACGGGCCGCTCCTGCATCATCGTATCGGCCAGAAGCATGCCAAGGCTGACCTCGGTTCCGCCCCGCGCCGCCTGATCATAGGTCCAGGGCGCATTCAGCCAGACGGCAGTAGCATACCAAAGGGCAACGATGACCGCCAAGACGCCAAGGACAGGGCCCGCCTTCATGCCAGGTTCCCCCTATATTTGATGTAGAGGCTTTGTAGAGGCTTTGTAGGTGGTTTGTAGGTCGTTAACCTAGTCTTCATGATGCCCCGCTCTCAGCCCCTCACGGACCCGGTGGGCAATCTCGATGAAGGCGCGGCTGTCACGAATATCCAGGGGCCGTTCCTTCGGCAGCGGGCTGTCGATCACGTCGGTGATCCGGCCTGGACGGGGGGACATCACGACGATTTTCGTTGAAAGATAGACCGCCTCAGGGATCGAATGGGTGACGAAACAAACCGTCTTTCCCGTTTGATTCCAAAGCTTTAGAACCTCCTCGTTTAAACGGTCGCGCACGATTTCGTCCAGGGCGCCAAAGGGCTCGTCCATCAGCAGGATATCCGCGTCAAAGGCCAAGGCGCGGGCAATGCTGGCGCGTTGCTGCATGCCCCCCGACAATTGCCAGGGGAACTTGTTGCCAAAACCCTTCAACTCGACCAGCTCCAGAACCCGCTCGGTCCGCTCCCTTTGTTCGTCGGCCGAAAACCCCATGATTTCAAGAGGAAGCGAGACGTTCTTCGTAATCGTTCGCCAGGGATAAAGCCCCGCCGCCTGAAAGACATAACCATAAGCCCTTGATTTCCTTGCCTCCTCCGGCGACATGCCATTGACCGTCAGCGTGCCCCCGGTCGGATGTTCCAGCGCCGCGATGGCCCGCAGGAAAGTCGTTTTCCCACAACCACTTGGCCCGATAAAGCTGACAAACTCGCCCCGGTTGATCGCCAGATCGACATCCTTCAACGCCTGCACCGGCCCGTCCCCGGTTTCAAAAACCAGGTTGACCCCCTTGGCCTCGATCACCGTGCTGGACAGGGTATCCTTCATCACACCCCCGTCGCCGGCACGCCGCTGCGCGCCACCGGGCGTGGAGAGGTCAAGTCTTTCCAGGCACTTAGCGCCCGGTTCACCGCAGGCCGCGCCTCGCGGGCGACGAATTTTCCATGACCCTCGCGGGTTTTCAGCGCCCCATCGTCAATCGCGACATGGCCCCGCGTCAGAGTGTAGCGCGGCAGACCTTTCACAACCTTGCCTTCGAAGACGTTGTAATCAATGGCAGATTGCTGGGTCTTGGCGGTGATCGTCTTGGTCTTTTCGGGGTCCCAAACCACCAGATCCGCATCCGCCCCGACCAGAACTGCGCCCTTTTTCGGGTAGCAGTTCAGAATCTT
>JAYSWK010000543.1:0-3058 GCA_043718085.1 Rhodobacterales bacterium | reverse complement strand
TTCTGGTCTATCTTCTGGCGACTTTGCGCTCGATCGGCAAATTCGGCATGTTGCTGGTTGCGGCGCTGTTCGGATCGGGCCTGTGGGTGCTGGCGTCGTGGGGGCTGTTGTCGCTGGAAAACTCGACCATGAACACCTGGCTTGGCCTTTTTGCCTTGTCGCTGATCCTGGGGGTCGGCCTGTCGTGGAGCATCCTGAAACGCCGCCTGTCGGGTCAGGCCACAGTGGATGACGGCGACGACCGGGGTTAGGCAGTTCCGGGGGCCTTGATCAAGATTGTTGCGTGACGGGACATTCCGGTTCCAGATATCCAGGTCCTTTCCGGCAGGAAATATTTCAATGGCCATTACATTCGTCACCACCAACAACATCGGCGTGGGCACCAGATTCAGCTTTGCGGCCGCCGGCGATGCGCTGGTGGTCTTGCAGGGCGTCACGCTTGGTTCGACCACCGGCATGGCCTTTACCACGGCCTTCGGGGACATTGATGTGACCGTGCTGGGCAACATGTTCAGCGCGACCCAGATGCAGCTGACCGTCGGGTCCAGCTTTACCCTTGGGGCCACCGGCAGCTTTCAAAGCTTTCAACCCACTGCGAACCTGGCCGGGCTTTTCCTGACCGGTGCCGGAAGCACCGTGCAGATCGACGGCAGCTTTTCGGCGCCCGAGGGCATCGGGCTGCTGACCTCGAACGGCGGCCATGTCATCACGGTCACGGGCTCGATTTCGGCGGCGAGTGCGGTCTATCTGGGCACGGGCGGCATCGGGGACGAGGTTCTTGTCAATTCGGGCCAGATCACCGCGAACACAACCGGCGAGCTGACCCAGGGTGTCAATTTCAACAACGCCATCTTTGTCGATGGCGGCGACACAAGGGTCAGCAATCTGCATGGCGGGGTGATTGCGGCCACGTCGTCTGCGGGAAATGGAGTGCGGTTGTCGGATACGGCCACCGGCACCGTGGTGACCAATCACGGCACGATCACGTCCTTGAACGCCATCGAGGTGTATTTCGACGCGGCAGGGGCGGCGACGGGAGCGACACCATTCGCGGCGACGACGGCGCGCTGTTCGGGCACGACGGCGACGGCGCCAATGTGCTGAATGGTGGCAGCGAGAATGACGCACTTGTCGGCGGCATCGGCGATGACCTGCTGCTGGGCGAGGCGGGCAAGGATACGCTGGGCGGCGGCGCGGGCGAGGACACGCTGCAGGGCGACGTCAACGGCGATTCCGTCGCGGATTTCGCCGTCGAATTCGCCAACCTGACCACGCTTTCGCTGGCCGACCTTTTGCTCTGATCCAGGTCGGCAAGAGCGTTGACTTTCGACGCCCAGCCCCCGCGGACCCTGTCGGAACGGATCATCCGCGGTCCGCGCGTCGCAGGTTGTCCCGGCCCTTGCATGGGCCGCGCCTTCAGCCTAGATAGGCGCGTCATCTCAAAGGGCCACCCATGGAAAACGTTATCCTCGCCGTCCACCTCATCCTGGCACTTCTGCTGATCGGGGTCGTCCTTTTGCAACGGTCCGAAGGCGGCGGCCTGGGCATGGGGTCGGGCGGGGGGGTTGTGTCGGGCCGTTCGGCCGCAACGGCGCTGGGCAAGGTGACCTGGATCTTTGCCGGCTGCTTCATCGCCACCTCGATCACCCTGACGATCCTGGCCGCCCGCGACAGCGCCACGACATCGGTCATCGACCAGATCGGCGGCACCGCCCCGGTTCAGACCGAGGTTCCGGCGCCCGAAACCAAAACGCCCCTGACCGCCCTGCCCCCGGCTGACGCGCCCGCAGAGCCGCCGAAAGCGGGCGACTGACGCCTGCGGGTATCGGCAATCCGACCACAAATTGTTGTAAAGTGACCGGGCATCTGGACAGCATGTAGCGGTCGGGTTGTGCTGTGGCGCGACCTGCACTATATCTCAAATCCCGTGATGCAGCGATTCTTTCACCCCTGATCGCCGCCCTGAAACCAGACACGGGAGCCCCCAATGGCGCGCTATATCTTCATCACCGGCGGCGTTGTGTCCTCGCTTGGCAAGGGGCTGGCCTCGGCCGCATTGGGCGCGCTTTTGCAGGCGCGCGGCTATACGGTGCGGCTGCGCAAGCTGGATCCCTATCTGAACGTCGATCCCGGCACGATGTCGCCCTTTGAACATGGCGAGGTTTTTGTGACCGATGACGGTGCCGAAACCGACCTGGACCTGGGCCATTACGAACGCTTTACCGGGGTTCATGCCCGCCAATCCGACAGCATCTCGTCCGGTCGCATCTATTCCAACGTGCTGGAGAAAGAGCGTCGCGGCGATTACCTGGGCAAGACGATCCAGGTCATTCCCCATGTCACCAACGAGATCAAGGACTTCCTGCGTATCGGGCAGGACGAGGTCGATTTCATGCTGTGCGAGATCGGCGGCACGGTCGGCGACATAGAGGGCCTGCCGTTCTTTGAATCGATCCGTCAGTTCATCCACGAACGCCCGCGCGGGCAAAGCATCCTGATGCACCTGACGCTTTTGCCCTATCTTGCGGCCTCGGGCGAGTTGAAGACCAAGCCGACGCAGCATTCGGTGAAGGAGTTGCAAAGCATCGGTCTGGCGCCGGATGTGCTGGTCTGCCGGTCCGAACACCCGATCCCCGACCGCGAATTGGAAAAGATCGCCTTGTTCTGCAATGTCCGCAAGGAACATGTCATCCCGGCCTATGACCTGAAGACGATCTACGAGGCGCCGCTGGCCTATCACCGCGCGGGGCTGGATCAGGCCGTGCTGGACGCCTTCGGCATCTCGCCCGCGCCCAAGCCCAACCTGACGCAATGGGAAGACGTGATGGACCGCCTGAACAATGCCGAGGGCGAGGTCCGCATTGCCGTCGTCGGCAAATACACCCAGCTTGAAGACGCCTATAAATCCATCGCCGAGGCGCTGACCCATGGTGGGATGGCCAACCGCACCCGCGTGCGCGCCGATTGGGTGGACAGCGAGATTTTCGAACGCGAAGACCCCGCCGCCTATCTTGAGGATTTCCACGCCATCCTGGTCCCCGGCGGCTTTGGCGAACGC
>JAYSWK010000542.1:0-3058 GCA_043718085.1 Rhodobacterales bacterium | reverse complement strand
CTCGACAGCATCCAGGATCAGGCCCACGCGACGCGCGTCCAGCCCCTCTTCCTCGTCGATGGCGATGTCTTCGGCCAAGCTGCTCTCCTCTGGCCGCGACCCTAGATCAGCCCGCCGCCCAAGGGAACCGCCCGACCGACCCGTTGCGCACAATTTGACTAAAATTTCGCTTCATCTTGGCGCAAATACTCTGCGGGGGACTGCATTGCCTTGGCAATGCGGCTGGGGGTGCAGAACCCCCAAAGGCCGACCACCCGCTCTCCTTGCCCATCGCGAAACAGTTTCACCCAAATCCTGGCCACAGCAAAATTTACCACCCATTCCAGTTCATGTAGTCTAGGCTTGAAACCAGCGGAGGCAGCCATGGCCGATCTACTCTTGGGGCAGGTGCTGTCCTTTTCCGGCGACCCGTTTCACGACGGCCCTGCGGCGGCCCAACATGACAGCCAGGGTGCCGTGCTGATCGATGCGGGCCGAATCGCCGATACGGGCCCGGCCCCGCTTCTCATGGCGCGCCACCCCCAGGCCCGCGTGACCGATTGTGGCCGGGCCCTGATCTCGGCGGGCTTCATCGATGCCCATGTCCACTATCCCCAAACCGCCATGATCGCCTCCTGGGGCAAAAGGCTGATCGACTGGCTGAACCTTTTTACCTTTCCCGAAGAGATGCGCTTTGCCGATCCCACTTATGCCGATCAGATCGCAAACCGCTATCTCGATCTGGCGCTGGCCCATGGCACGACATCCATGTGTACTTATGCCACGATCCATCCGACCTCGGTGGACGCCTTCTTTTCAGCGGCCCGCACACGCGGCATGCGCGCCTTTGCCGGCAAGACCTGCATGGACCGCAACGCGCCCGAGGCCTTACGCGATACCGCAAAAAGTGCCTATGATGACAGCAAGGCGCTTTTGCAGAAATGGCATGGGGTGGACCGCCTGTCCTATGTCATCACCCCGCGCTTCTCGCCCACCTCGACGCCCGAACAATTGCAGGCCATGGGTGCCCTGTGGGCCGAATACCCCGATTGCCTGATGCAGACCCATCTTTCCGAACAGCTTGACGAAATCGCCTGGGTGCGCGATCTGTTCCCCCAGTCGCGCGACTATCTGGATACCTACGAGGCCCAGGGCCTGTTGCGCGAAGGGGCGCTTTACGGCCACGCCATCCACCTGACCGCGCGCGAAAAAGATCGCCTGACCGAGGTTGGTGCCGCGCTGGTCCATTGCCCGACCTCCAACACCTTCATCGGCTCTGGCCTGTTTGACATGGGGCTCGCCCAGACCCTGCGCGTGGGGCTTGCCACCGACACCGGCGGCGGGTCGTCCTTTTCCATGCTGCGCACCATGGCCGCCGCCTATGAGGTCGCCCAGCTGCGCGGCCAGGCGCTGCATCCCGCACAACTGATCTGGTTGGCCACCGTCGGGTCGGCCCGCGCCTTGCGGGCCGAGGACCGGATCGGCAATATCGCCAAGGGGATGGAGGCGGATCTTGTCGTCTTGGACCTCGCCTCGACCCCAGCCATCGCCCAGGCCACAAGCCGGGCCCAGGATATCTGGCAGGCGCTGTTTCCCACCATCATGATGGGGGATGACCGGGCCGTCAAAGCCGTGTGGATCGGCGGGCGGCGCCGGTAAGATGGGCAAGCCGGCATTTTCGCCACGCCGAAAATGCCGTCAAACTGCCCATCCTACGGGGCAAAGCCGGACGCAAGCCCCGCGTCAGTCCTCGCCCAGATCCCAGCCATCGGGGTAAAAGTCATAGGCTATCGCCAGTTC
The DNA here is from genome assembly GCA_043718085.1 of Rhodobacterales bacterium. Taxonomy (GTDB): domain Bacteria; phylum Pseudomonadota; class Alphaproteobacteria; order Rhodobacterales; family Rhodobacteraceae; genus Stagnihabitans. Next base: position 1,279 of record JAYSWK010000542.1, on the reverse strand, counting down.
GGTCGAGACGCGCTCGCGTTCCCAGATCGCATCGGGGGTCACGGGCATGGGCCCGAAAGACGCGACAAGATAGTCCTGATCCCGCTTGGTCCGAAATCCCCTGGCCCGCAGCGCCTTTTCAAAGGCCGCCCAGTTCGCGTCCAGCTCTTCGACAAAGAACAGAAAGTCCACCACCGCCTCGGCCGGCAGCGGCTGGCTCTTGGGCACCGATTTGAACGTCTCGAATGTCTCGCGGCGCTGCGCGTCGTAATTGTGGGCCATCAGTGCCTCCGGGTTCGAGAGGCCTCCTATCACCCCAGCAAGGCCCTCGCCAGACGGTTTTGCCGTTCGATCACGCGGGGCAGATCGACGGTAGCCATCTGACCCTCTTTCACCACGCGGCGCCCCTCGACAAACAGATCGCGCACGCGCGTGGGCCCGGCCAGCAGCAGCGCCACCTTGTCCCACGACCCTGCCGCCTCGATGCCTGAGACATCCCAGATCGCCAGATCCGCCCGCTTGCCAGGTGCAATCGACCCGCAGTCATCCCGCCCCAAAACCTGCGCCCCACCCAAAGTGGCTATTTCCAGGGCCTCGCGCGCCGACATCGCATCCGCCCCCCGCGCAACGCGTTGCAAAAGCAGCGCCATCCGCGCCTCGGCCACCAGATTGCCCGCATCATTGCTGGCCGAACCATCGACCCCAAGACCCACCTTCACCCCCCGGTCCCGCATCGCCCTGACCGGCGCGATGCCCGATCCCAGACGACAATTCGAACAGGGGCAATGCGAGACGCCGGTGCCGGTCCGGACAAAAAGGTCAATCTCGCCCGCATCCAGCTTGACGCAATGGGCATGCCACACATCCGCACCCGTCCAGCCCAGATCTTCGGCATATTGGCCGGGTCTGCAGCCGAACCTGGCCAGCGAATAGGCGATGTCTTCGTCATTCTCGGCCAGATGAGTGTGCAGCATTACCCGCTTGTCGCGTGCCAGGAGTGCTGTCTCGCGCATCAGATCCCGGCTGACCGAGAACGGCGAACAGGGGGCCAACCCCACCCGCACCATCGCCCCGTCGCGCGGGTCATGGAAGGCATCCACCACCCGCACCATATCCGTCAGTACCGCCGCCTCGCGCTCCACCAGCCCATCCGGCGGCAGACCACCCGCCGACTCGCCAATGCTCATCGCCCCGCGCGTCGGATGGAACCGCAGCCCCACTTCGCCAGCCGCCGCAATGGTATCGTCCAGCCGCGCCCCGTTGGGGTAAAGATACAGATGATCCGACGTCATCGTGCAGC
>JAYSWK010000541.1:0-3063 GCA_043718085.1 Rhodobacterales bacterium | reverse complement strand
CGCCCGGCCCCGGTTCCTTGATCATCACCTGCAACTCCATGCCCTCGTTGGGCTGCAGGCGGATCACCAGCACGTTTTCCTTCCAGCCCGACGCATCGTCGAAAATGGAATGCGGCGGTTCCTTGAAGGTGATGGCTATTTCGCTGGCCCGCGCGCGCAGGCGCTTGCCGGTGCGCAGATAGAACGGCGTGCCCTTCCAGCGCCAGTTCGACACACCAACCTTCAGCGCCAGATAGCTTTCCGTCTTCGAATTGGGGTCCTCGCAATGTTCCAGATATCCGCCTTCGCCCCCCCCGGCCAGATATTGGCCGCGCACGATGTGTTCAGGCTTCACCGGATCCAGCGCGCGGATCACCTTCAGCTTTTCATCCCGCACGGCCGCCGGGTCAAAGTGATAGGGCGCCTCCATCGCGATCAGGCACAAAAGCTGCATCATGTGGTTTTGCACCATATCGCGCATGGCGCCCGACTTGTCGTAATAGGCCCCGCGCCCCTCGACCCCCACCGTTTCGGCCACGGTGATCTGGACGTGATCGACATATTCGGCCTTCCACAAGGGCTCGAACAGGATATTGGCAAAGCGCACCGCCATCAGGTTCTGCACAGTCTCCTTGCCCAGATAATGATCGATCCGGTAGATCTGGTCTTCGGTGAAATAGCGCGCCAGCGTGGCATTCAGCGCCCGGGCCGAGGTCAGATCGCGGCCAAAGGGCTTTTCCACCACGATCCGGCTCCAGGCATCGGCGATGCCATGTTCGTGCAGCTTTTCGGCCAAGGGTCCGAACAATGCCGGTGCGACCGAGAAATAGAACGACCGCACCACATTGGGCCGCACGACGCCTTTCAACTTTTCCCAACCGCTTTCGATGGTTGCATCAATCGCGACATAGGACAGGCGCTGCAGGAAGGCCGCAAGCGTCGTGGCATCGCGCCGTGCGGCGGGCACAAATTCTTCGATCGCCGCCCCGATCAGGGCGCGGTAGGCCGCATCCGTCAGATCGGCCCGTGCTGCGCCGATGATCCGGCTGGTCTCGGGCATCTGACCGCCCAGAAAGCGGCGATAGAGCCCCGGCAGGATCTTGCGCTTGGCCAGATCCCCCGTGCCGCCAAAGATCACAAGGTCGAAAATATCGACCGGGATGACACGGGAAACCATATCGACCTCGTTTTGACGAAACCTGTTAGCGCTAACGACGCCGTTTTACGCCGGCGCATTGCCAAAGTCTAGCAACTCTGCGCGCAAATCAGAAGCGGTCAACCTTCGTCAACCACAACCCAGCTCAATTTCGTCAGACCGGGCTCGGCGGCCATGCGCTGCACCGCTTGTTCAAACACGTGATCACTCATCCCCTCGCCCGTCACCGTGGCGGTCAATTCGATGATGCCATCCACCGTCTGGGCCGATACTTCGGACAGATGCAGCCCGCCAATGGTCAGAACCCGCAAGATCAACCCGCGCATCGCCGCCTCTTGCTGCGGCAAGCAGTTCAGCGACACCCGGTAAGACCGCACCAAGGGCAGGCCCGCCGCAGTATAGCGTTTCAAAAGTTTGACCAGAGGGCGCAGCCCAAGGTTGATGAACACCACCATCCCAGTTAGCATGACCGCAAAGGGCCAGGCCCCCGCCCCGGCCATCAACCCGACCCCGGCGGAACACCACAAGGTCGCCGCCGTGTTCAACCCATGCACGTTGAACCCATCGCGAAAGATGATCCCGGCGCCCAAAAAACCGATGCCCGAGACAACCTGTGCCGCCACCCGCGTCTGGCTCGGCTCACCGGGGAACAATTGCGAGAAGGTCACGAAACCCGCCGCCCCCAAAGCCACCAAGGCATTGGTCCGCAGCCCAGCCATGCGCTGGCGCATCTGCCGCTCTGACCCGATCAGCGCGCCGCAGCTTAGCGCCACCAGCATGTTAAGGGTTGCGGCATAAAGCGTCATGGGCATCGGGCATCTCCAACCGGGCAGGGCCAGCCAGATCACATCCAAGGGGAACTGTGAAGCTTTTGTAACAGTTTCATGACGCAGCGCCCGAAAGAATCAGGCGTCCAGTTCCGCATCCCAATACAGAAAGTCCATCCAGCTGTGATGCAGGTGCCCCGGCGGAAAGCGGCGGCCATGGGACTGCATCTCTTCAGTCGTGGGTTGGCGCGGCATCCGGGCCAGATGCAGGCCGGACTGGCGCAGCGTCTTGTTGCCTTTGTGCAGATTGCATGGGCTGCAGGCCGCGACGACGTTTTCCCAAGAGGTTATCCCCCCGCGCGAACGGGGCACCACATGGTCAAAGGTCAGATCCCCCTTGGCCCCGCAATACTGGCAGCAAAATTCGTCGCGCAGAAAAAGATTGAAGCGCGTGAATGCCACGCGCTTCTGGGGATGGATGAATTCCTTCAGCACGACGACCGAAGGTATGCGGAACACCTGCCTTTGGCTTCGCACGACCTGGTCATATTCGGCGACGATCTGCACCCGCTCGGACACCGCCGCCTTGATCGCCTCTTGCCAGGGCCACAGCGACAGCGGGTAATAGCTTAACGGACGGTAATCGGCATTCAGAACCAGCGCCGGAAAATGTTTCAGCGCCGCCGGATCGCGCACGAAATGTGTTCTGAAGTCGCCGTCCATTCCCGATCAACCCCTTGGCCGTCTGGCCCTGCTGTCCTTGTCGCCGTCCTGTCCTGCTTGCCGTTACAACTATATATCGCGTATTCGAACTGGCAACCCCCCGGATATTCGACGGCTTGCCATATCTTTGCGAAATCATATCACAACTCGATGACGGACGGGCCAAATCCTGCCGGTTGAAACCCGCCAATCACCCCCTTGCGCAATCTTGCGCTATGCCGCAGCGCCCGAACCGGGTAAGAGGCTGATGACCGCAGGATAAGAGCCGAACATGCACCTGACCCGCCGCGCCTTTGCCCAACTATCTGCCGCAACCTTGCTGGCGGCTTGCGGCCACCGCGCCAGCAGATCCGATCTGAACCCCGGCGAGACGCCACAGATCCACGCCCTGATCCGCAAATATGCCCAAGCCTATGACGTGCCCGAAAGCCTGTTTCA
>JAYSWK010000055.1:0-5995 GCA_043718085.1 Rhodobacterales bacterium | reverse complement strand
GAACAGGCGAAAATAAACGGCAGGCTTCATACAGGCCACGTCTTGCCAAAAAGAGATCCGGCGCGCGGGCGAGCAGACATCTCCCCCAAGGTGGCGCGCGCAGCTGGACGCCCAGCGATGGGACAGAAGGCGGACCCGGCAGTGGCAGCAGCAGGGTCCGCCTATTTCATTTCAGGGCTGCCAGCATGAGGTCCGTTTGCCGGGCCGCAAAGAAGGGCCGCAAGGCGTGGGTACCGAGGCTTTCAAGGGCGAATTCTACCAGAAGGTAGACAGCAAGGCGCGGGTCTCGATCCCGGCGCCTTTGCGGCGTATCCTTGAACAGGCGAGCCCGGTCGAAGGCACCCGGGCCTCTGTCACGATGGTTTATGGCGCTGGCGGCCGCCATGTTCAGTGCTACTCGACCAAGGGCGCGCAGGATCTTTACGACATGATCGCCCGCCACCCGATCGGCAAACAGAAATCGGCCCTTGAGCTGGCCTTCGTCACCCGCTCGGCCGAGGTCGAGATCGACGAAGACGGCCGGCTTGTCCTGCCCCTGAAGGTGCGTGACCGCATGGGTGTGACCCCCGAGATTCTGACTGCGGGCTTCATGGCCGCCTTTGCCGGCAAACTTGACCGGTTCGAGCTGTGGCTGGGCGAGGCCTATGACGCCGAAACCCCCGAGATGAGCGATGATGCCGATGACATCCGCGCCCTGCTTGCCCTTCCGGCGTCATAAGGGGGCAGAGGTGGAACACAGCGATCCGCTGCCCGGTCGCCAACCTCATATCCCCGTTCTGTTGCGCCCGCTTCTGGCCGCGGTTTCCCCTGTTTCAGGTGTCTGGGCCGACGGCACATTCGGCGCGGGCGGCTATGCGCGCGGACTTCTGGCCGCCGGGGCTGCCAAAGTCATCGGCATCGACCGCGATCCCCAGGCATTGCAGATGGCTAACAGCTGGGCCGACGCCTTTGGTGCCCGGTTGCGCCTTGAGGCCGGGACCTTTTCCGAACTTGACCTATTGGCGGGCGAACCTCTGGACGGTGTCGTGCTGGATCTGGGCGTGTCCTCGATGCAGATCGACCAGCCCGAGCGCGGCTTTTCCTTTCAAAAGGACGGCCCCTTGGACATGCGGATGAGCCAGCACGGCGAAAGTGCGGCCGATATCGTCAACCACGCCTCCGAAGCCACCATTGCCGACATCCTTTATGTCTATGGCGAGGAACGCGCCTCGCGCCGCATCGCCCGCGCCATTGTCGAGGCGCGCCGTGACCCGATCACCACCACCCTGCGCCTGGCCGAGATCGTGGCGAAATGCCTGCCCCGGCCCAAACCAGGCCAAAGCCATCCCGCGACCCGCACCTTTCAGGCCCTGCGCATCGCCGTCAATGCCGAATTCAGCGAACTGGCCCAAGGGCTTGGCGCAGCCGAACGCGCCTTGAAGCCCGGTGGACTTCTGGCCGTGGTCACCTTTCACTCGCTGGAAGACCGCATCGTCAAGCGATTTTTGCAACTGGCCTCGGGCGCCGAAAGCAACGCCAACCGCTATGCGCCCGCCACCACGCAGGCCATTCCGCGCTTTGATCTGGTCACCAAGGCCATCGGCCCGGATGATCAGGAGCTGGCCGAAAACCCCCGCGCCCGCAGCGCCAAGCTGCGCGTGGCCCGGCGCACCACCGCCCCCGCGTTGACCCTTGATCCCTCCCTGATCGACGTGCCACATCTTGCCCAAAAAGGACGCCGCTGATGCGCCCCGTACTTTACATCTTCAGCTTCATCGCCGTCCTCGCCTCGGCCTTCTGGGCCTACCGCGAGAATTATGCGACCCAAGGCCAGCTCAAGGAAATCGCAGCCTTGCAGGACGAGATTGCCGCGCTGCGCGAAGGCATCGCCCTGCAGCGCGCCGAATGGGCCTATCTCAATCGCCCCAGCCGCCTGCGCGAACTGGCCACGATCAATTTCGACCGCCTGGGCCTTTTGCCGATGGAGCCTGAACAGTTCGGCCTGTCTGCCCAGGTCGCCTATCCCGCCCCGCCCATGTTGATCATCACCGGCACGGTTGCGACGATGGGTTCGCTGAACCCCGCAGATATGGTCCAATCCGTTCCTGTGACCGACGCCGCGGCGGTGACCAAAGCTGTTGTCCAAGCCCTTGCCGAAGGCGAGGAGCAGGTTCCATGACCCGCACCCCGCTTCGCCCCCTTGCCCGCATCCTGGATGCCCGTGCCAAGGGCGAAAATCCCGATGTGATCGAGCGGGAAAACATCGCCATCCGCCACGACGCGATGCGCGACAAGGCCCGCGTCAGGGCCGAACGTCGGCTTTTCCTTCTGGGTCTGGGGTTTTTCATGGCCTTTGCGGTGATCGGTGCGCGTATGGGCATGCTTGCGGCCTCCGAACCGGTCGAGCCGCGCGCCTCGCTGGGGGGCACCGAAATCACCGCCCAGCGCGCCGACATCGTCGACCGCCGGGGGCGTATCCTTGCCACCAACATGCTGACCTATTCGCTTTACGCCCAGCCCAAGGACATGGTCGATCCCGCCCATGCCGCGACCGAACTGGCCGCGATCTTTCCCGAACTGGACCCCAAGGCGCTGGAACGCCGCTTTACCGACGGGCGCAGCTTTCTTTGGGTGCGCAAGGTGATGTCGCCCGAACAGATGCAGAAGGTCCATGAAATCGGCGACCCCGGCCTGTATTTCGGCCCGCGCGAGATGCGCCTTTACCCCAACGGCACCCTGGCCGCCCATGTGTTGGGCGGGGCCAGCTTTGGGGCCGAAGGCGTCGACAGCGCCGAGGTGATCGGCACCGCCGGGCTGGAAAAGGCGATGGACGCCCGCCTGCGCGATCCGGCCCGATCCTCGACACCCCTGACGCTGTCGCTGGACCTGACCTTGCAGGCCAATGTCGAAGAGGTTCTGTCAGCCGGCATGCGCATGATGAACGCCAAGGGGGCCGCCGCGATCCTGATGGATGTTCATACCGGCGAGATCCTGGCCCTTGCCTCCCTGCCCGATTTCGATCCCAATGACCGCCCGCCCGTGGCGCTGACCGGCGATCCCACGGAAAGCCCTCTCTTCAACCGGGCGGTCCAGGGGGTTTACGAGCTTGGCTCGACCTTCAAGATCTTTGCGGTGGCCCAGGCGATGGAACTGGGTCTGGTCAACCCTGAAACCCTGGTGGATACCAATGCGCCCATGCATTGGGGCAAGTACAAGATCAGCGAATGGGACAACCACAATTATGGCCCTACCCTGTCGGTCACGGATATCATCGCCAAATCGTCCAACGTCGGGGCCGCCCATATCGCCCAGATGATCGGCGGCGAACGGCAACAGGTTTTCCTCAAGGCGCTGGGCCTTCTGGACGCGCCCAAGGTCGAACTGATCGAGGCGCCCAACGCCAAGGCGCTTGTGCCCGACAACTGGTCCGAGATCGTGACGATTACCGCGTCCTATGGCCATGGCATCTCGTCCAGCCCGCTGAACCTGGCTGCCGCCTATGCCACCATTGCCAATGGCGGGCTCAAGGTGACGCCGACCCTTTTGCATACCCAAACGCATGTGCCCGGCGAACGGGTGATGTCGCAGGATGTGGCCCGCGCTTCGGTCGCCATGCTGCGCCGCGTCGTGACCGAAGGCACGGCCACCCTGGCCAATATTCCGGGCTATGCCGTGGCGGGCAAGACCGGCACGGCGGAAAAGCCGCGCAAGGGGGGCGGCTATGACAGTGACAAGGTCATCAACACCTTCGCCGCGATGTTCCCCGCCAATGATCCGCAATATGTGCTGATCGTGACCCTGGACGAACCGGTCGAGACATCTGGCCCCAAGCCACGCCGCACCGCCGGCTGGACCGCCGTGCCGGTCGCCGCCGAGATCATCCGCCGCCTGGCCCCGTTGATGAGCCTCAGGCCCCAGGTTGAAACTGCCACCCTCAATGGGCTAACAGCCGTCTCGGCGCCCAAGGTGGAAGAGTAGCTGGCATGTCCGACCCCAAGACCCTTTCCTCGCTCGGCCTGACCGCAAGGGCGGGCCGCGATCCGGTTTTGTCGGGCGTGACAATGGACAGCCGCGCCGTGCGGCCGGGCTTTCTGTTCGCGGCCATGCCAGGATCGGCCGTGCATGGCGCAAGCTATATCCCCAAGGCGCTTGAACTTGGTGCCGCCGCCATTCTGACCGATGCCACCGGGGCCGAACTGGCGGCCGATGCCCTGTCCAACGCCGCCGCCGCCCTTGTCGTGGCCCAGGACCCGCGCGAGGCGCTGGCCTCGGCCGCCGCCCTGTGGTTCGGCGCGCAGCCCGCCACGATGGTCGCCGTCACCGGCACCAATGGCAAGACCTCTGTCGCCACCTTCTGCCGCCAGATCTGGACGCTGCTTGGCCATGCCGCCATCAACATCGGCACGACCGGCATCGAAGGCGCATGGGAGGGGCCTTCGTCCCACACCACCCCCGATCCCGTCACCCTGCACCGCATCCTGGCCGAGGCCGCAGCCGCCGGCGTCACCCATGCCGCGATGGAGGCCTCGTCGCACGGCCTTGACCAGCGCCGCATGGACGGGGTGCGCCTCAAGGCCGCGGGTTTCACCAATTTCACCCAAGACCACCTCGACTATCACAAGACATTCCAGGCCTATTTCGCGGCCAAGGCGGCGCTTTTTACCCGTGTGCTGCCCCCCGAGGGCATGGCCGTTGTCAACATGAACGATCCCAAGGGTCAGGAATTGGCCGCCATGGCCACGGTGCGGGGGCTGGGGCTGATCACCGTGGGCCACGCCGCCGCTTGCGACCTGCGCATCCTGGCCCAGCGATTTGACGCCACGGGCCAGGATCTGCGACTGTCGTGGAAAGGCCGCGCCCATCAGGTGCGTCTGGGCCTGATCGGCGGCTTTCAGGCCGAGAATGTCGCTTTGGCCGCAGGTCTTGTCATCGGCGCGGGCGCGCCACCCGGCGATGTGCTGGCCGCCCTGCCCGGCCTTGTGGGCGTGCGCGGGCGCATGCAGCTTGCCGCGACCCGGCGCAGCGGTGCCACGGTCTTTGTCGATTACGCCCACACACCCGACGCCATCGCCACAGCGCTCAAGGCGCTGCGCCCCCATGTCATGGGCCGGCTGATCGTGGTCTTTGGCGCAGGCGGCGACCGCGACCGTGGCAAGCGCCCCTTGATGGGCAAGGCCGCAGCCGAGAATGCCGATCTTGTCTATGTCACCGACGACAACCCTCGGTCCGAAGACCCGAGCCTTATCCGTGCCGCCATCCTGACCGCCTGCCCCGAGGCCCGCGAAGTCGGTGACCGGGCCGAGGCGATCCTGCGCGGGGTGGACGCGCTTTTGCCGGGCGATGCGCTTTTGGTGGCCGGCAAGGGCCACGAAAGCGGGCAGGTGATCCGGGGCGAGATCTATCCCTTTGACGATGTCGAACAAGCCTCGGTTGCCGTCGCGGCGCTGGACGGTGTCATATGACTCGCGTGCCGCCCCCGAAGAATTTTCATCCGAAAATTCTTCCAGAAAGATTTTCGCACGGAGATCTTTCGACCGGCCTTGCCCGCAAGGAGCCAACCGCATGACCCTCTGGACCGCCGCCGACGCCGCTGCCGCCACCCATGGCCGAACCACCACCGACTGGTCCGCCACCGGCGTCTCGATCGACACCCGCACGCTGCAACCGGGCGATCTGTTCGTCGCACTTACTGACATCCGCGACGGCCATGACTTCGTTGGCGCCGCCCTCGCCAAAGGCGCCGCCGCCGCCCTCGTCTCGCATGTCCCCGAAGGCGTTCCCGCCACCGCCCCCCTTCTGATCGTTCCCGACGTGCTGAAGGCGCTGGAAGACCTGGGCCGCGCCGGACGGGCCCGCACCCGCGCCCTGGTGGTGGGCGTCACCGGTTCGGTCGGCAAAACCTCGACCAAGGAAATGCTGCGCGCCATCCTCTCTGGCCAGGGCCGCACCCATGCCGCCGAGGCCAGCTACAACAACCACTGGGGCGTGCCCCTCACCCTCGCCCGCATGCCCCCCG
>JAYSWK010000540.1:0-7660 GCA_043718085.1 Rhodobacterales bacterium | reverse complement strand
TTCATCGTCTTTGTTCTGGCGGTCTTTGTCGGCTTCCAGGTGATCTGGAACGTCAGCCATTCGCTGCACACGCCCTTGATGGCCGTGACCAATGCGATTTCGTCGATCATCATTCTGGGTGCCTTGATGCAGATCGGTTCGGGCGAAATGCTGGTGGTCATTCTGGCGGCACTGTCGGTCTTCATGGCGGGGATCAACATATTCGGGGGCTTCATGGTCACCCGGCGCATGCTCGCCATGTTCCAGAAGTCGTAAGGAGGGCTGCCCATGGACTATGGTTTCACCACGGCTGCCTATGTCGTTGCGGCAGTTCTGTTCATCCTTTCGCTGGGCGGCCTGTCCGGCCAGGAAAGCGCCAAACGCGCCGTCTGGTATGGCATTGCGGGCATGTCGCTGGCGATCGCGGCCACGCTGTATGGTCCCGGTGCGGGCAATTGGCTGATTTCGCTGGTCATGATTGCGGCGGGCGGCACCATCGGCTGGATCGTGGCCCAGCGCGTGCAGATGACCGAGATGCCGCAACTGGTGGCGGCGATGCATTCTTTGGTTGGTCTGGCGGCGGTTTTCATCGGCTTCAACACCCATCTTGAAGCCGCTTTCGTGGCTGCGATGGACGAGGCGGCGCGGTCCGGTCTAAGCGGCTTTGCGGCGGTTCTGGCCCACAAGGACGGGGTCGAGCTGACCATCCTGAAGGTCGAGATCTTTCTTGGCGTCTTCATCGGGGCGGTGACGTTTACCGGTTCGGTCATCGCCTATGGCAAGCTGGCGGGCCGGGTTGATGGCAAGGCCAAGAAACTGCCCGGCGGCCATGTGCTGAATGCCACGGCCGCGGCTTTGTCGGTGGTGTTGCTGGTGCTTTATGTTCAGGGCGCGGGCAGCTGGGCGCTGATCGCCATGACGCTGGCGGCCTGTTTCATCGGCTACCATCTGATCATGGGCATCGGCGGCGCGGATATGCCGGTCGTTGTGTCGATGCTGAACTCTTATTCCGGCTGGGCCGCCGCGGCGATCGGCTTTTCGCTGTCCAATGACCTCTTGATCGTTGTAGGGGCGCTGGTCGGATCGTCGGGTGCCATCCTGAGCTATATCATGTGCAAGGCGATGAACCGGTCGTTCATCAGCGTGATCCTGGGTGGCTTTGGCGGCACGACGGGTCCGGCGATGGAGGTGACGGGCGAGCAGATTGCCATTGATGCCGAAGGCGTGGCCGCGGCGCTGAACGATGCGGACAGCATCATCATCATTCCGGGCTATGGCATGGCGGTGGCGCAGGCGCAGCAGTCGGTCAGCGAGTTGACGCGCAAGCTGCGTGCCCAGGGCAAGAACGTGCGTTTTGCCATCCATCCCGTGGCGGGGCGTCTGCCGGGCCATATGAACGTGCTTCTGGCCGAGGCCAAGGTGCCCTATGACATCGTGATGGAGATGGACGAGATCAACGACGACTTCCCCGCGACCGATGTCGCCATCGTCATCGGGTCGAACGACATCGTGAACCCGGCAGCGCAAGAGGATCCCAACAGCCCGATCGCCGGAATGCCGGTGCTGGAATGCTGGAAAGCCAAGCAGGTCTTTGTCTCCAAGCGGGGTCAGGGCACAGGGTATTCGGGGATCGAGAACCCGCTGTTCTACAAGGAAAATACGCGGATGTTTTACGGCGATGCCAAGAAATCGCTGGATGCGTTGCTTCCGTTGATCGAATGAGCCGGCCTGTAGGATGGGCAATTTGCCCATCCCGGTTGGGATCATGAAAAGGCCCAAGATGAAAAACCTGCCCAAAGGCGTGGTGGCGCTTGGCCTGGTCAGCCTGTTCATGGACATGTCCAGCGAGATGATCCATGCGCTTTTGCCGCTGTACCTGACCGGAACGTTGGGGCGTCGGCGCTGGTGGTCGGCCTGATCGAGGGGCTTGGTCAGGCCACGGCGCAGATCTCCAAGCTGTTTTCAGGCTGGTTCAACGACCGCATCGGCCGACGCAAGCCGCTGGCGGTGCTGGGTTACGGATTGGGCGCGGCAACCAAGCCGATTTTCGCGCTGGCAGGTTCGGCGGGCTGGATTTTGGCGGCACGGACGGCCGACCGCTTTGGCAAGGGCATCCGGGGTGCGCCGCGCGATGCGATGGTGGCCGACATGGTGCCGAAAGCGGCGCTGAGTGCGGCTTACGGCCTGCGCCAGTCGATGGATTCCCTTGGTGCCTTTGCCGGGCCCTTGCTGGCCATGGCGCTGATCGGGATCTGGGCCTTCTCGATCCCAATGGTCTTTGCCTTTGCGGTGATCCCGGCGCTGATCTCGGTCGCGGTGCTGGTGGTCGCGGTGCGCGAGCCTGACCGGGTCGGGTCAGGTGCAACTGCGGCCAGGATTGATCTTGCCGCCATGGCCGGGCTTGGGCGCGGGACCTGGCGGGCCATCGGGCTGGGGGGTTGCAATCACTTTGGCGCGGTTTTCCGATGCGTTTCTGGTGTTGCGGGCGTCCGAAATCGGACTGAGCCTGTTCTGGATCACCATGATCCTGGTCGTGTTGAACCTGGTCGATACCGCAGTGTCCTGCCCGGTGGGGGTGCTTGCTGACCGGATCGGCAAGCGCGGCCTGCTTTTGGCCGGGCTTGCCGCCCTGATCGCGGCGCAGGTGGTGATGGGGTTTGGCCACGGCCAGGCCGCGCTCTTTTGCGGCGTGGCGTTGTGGGGCGCGCATATGGGACTGTCGCAGGGCCTGCTGTCCGCGATGGTGGCCGAGGCAGCACCCGCGCCGCTGCGTGGCACCGCCTTTGGGGTGTTCGGCTTGGCGACGGGGGTGGCCGTTCTGGTGGGGAATGCGACGGCGGGGGCGGTCTGGGTCAGTTTTGGGTCGGCTGCGGTCTTTGGCACCGGCGCCTGCATCGCCGGCTTGGCTTTGGTGATCGGGGTGTTGCGCCGTTGACGGGATACCATGGTGTGCCGATAAGTTAGCGTAATCATTGAATTTTGCGCTTTCCCTTGCCAAGAAACGCGCTAAGCCTGTGCAATCTTTTGCAAGGCACCACCATGACGACCCATGATCATCCGCTGCGCTATGCGCTTGTGAACGAGCTGCATGCGCGGCCTTTTCCCGTGCTGTCGGTGCCAAGCTCTGCCGCCTTTGTGGCCTTCAAAGAGCCTGCAAATGCCGCGACAAGGGACAGATCACTGGACCGCGCCCATCTGTTGGCCTTGCTGGACCGTCACGCGACGGCCCATCCCAAACCGGATGCCACGCATTTTTCGGGGCCGGTTGGGCGGTCCGAGTTGAAATGGGAAAGCCATACCGAGTTTGTGACCTATTCGGCCTTTACGCCCAACCTTTCGGCGCGGCCCTTTGATCCGTTCGACGCCGATGTCTTTCCCGAGGATTGGCTGCGTCGTGCGCCCGGCAAAAGAGTGGCGTCGGTTCTGGTGCGGGTGGATCACCTGCCGCAGGACGAGGCCACGATGCTGGCCATGCTTGAGGACTGGTTTGTCGGCGAAAGTCTGGCCGTGGCGCGGGTGGTCGAGGGGGCTGCGGTTGTAGCGGGCGATTTTCACATTGATCCCGCCGGGCATATGCGGTTTGCGGTCTTTGTCCGTCCGGGCACGGGTGCGGACCGCGTGGGCCGGATCGTCCAACGCTTGTGCGAGATCGAGACCTACCGCGCCATGTCCATGCTGGGCCTGATGCGGGCCCGTGCGCTGGGGGCCGAGTTGAACCGGTTGGACCCAAGACTGGCCGACCTCATGTCAGCGTTGAACGCCGAGGATCGCCGGCCGGAAGAGGCGCTGCACGCGCTTTTGACCATTGCGGCCGAGTTGGAAAGCCTGGCGGTCGGGGTCTCGTTCCGGTTCGGGGCGACCATGGCCTATGAGGCCATCGTCAACCAGCGGGTCGCGGTGTTGCGCGAAGAGCGGGTCAATGGGCGGCAAACCTTTGGCGAGTTCATGACCCGCCGCTATGATCCGGCGATGCGGACGGTGATGTCGACCGATGGCCGTTTGAAAAGCATGGCCGAGCGGGCGCAGCGCGCGGCGGAGTTGTTGCGCACGCGGGTGGATGTCGAGCGGTCGGCAGAAAACCAGGGCCTGCTGGCCAGCATGGACCGGCGCGCCGATCTGGCGCTGCGGTTGCAGCACACGGTCGAGGGATTGTCGGTGGTGGCGATCAGCTATTATGCGGTGTCGCTGGCGGGCTATGTCGCGGGGCCGGTTCTGGAAGGCTGGGGGCTGGAGAAGCCCTGGGTTCTGGCCGGTCTGACGCCGGTGGTGGTGGTGCTGGTCTGGCTGATGGTCAGGCGCATCAGGGCGGGGATGCGTCACGGGTGACCTTGCGTCGTTTCACGCGTGCAACTTTTGAAAACTGCATGAAATCAGGTGCTTGAGACGTCCCGTTAACCCAGTGTTAAACCCTAGAGCGGGATGGATTTACACTGAAACGCAAACCGCTGCCTCTCGCATCCGCTCGAACGCGTTTTCCGTTGTGTATTGGTTCCGTGAAAACCCATCCCGCCCTAGCGGCCGCGGATCCGCGGGTCCAGGGCGTCGCGCAGGCCGTCGCCGATGTAGTTGACGCTGAGGACGGTCAGCGAAATGGCCAGGCCCGGCCAGATCACCCGTTCGGGCGAGGTCTGGATATAGCTCAATCCGTCGTACAAAAGGCGGCCCCAGGTCGGGAAATCGGGTGGGAAGCCCAGGCCCAGAAAGGACAGGACCGATTCCGTGATGATGGCTTCGGCCACACCCAGTGTGGCCGCGACCATGACGGGCGAGACGACATTGGGCAGGATATGGCGCAGGATGATCCGGCGCGGCGGTGCGCCGATTGACCGGGCGGCCAGGACATATTCACGCTCTTTCAGCGCCAGAACCTCGCCGCGCACGATGCGGGCGGCCTGCATCCAGGAGGTGATGCCGATGGCGCAGACGATCATGGTGAAAGCGCCAAGTTCAGGCCCGACCAGCGAGGCGACCTTATCGCGAAACAGCATGACCATGACCAGCAAAAGCGGGATAAGGGGCAGGGCCAGGAACATGTCGGTCAGGCGCATCAGGATGCCGTCCAGCCGCCGGAAATAGCCCGCCAGAATGCCGATGGTCGTGCCAAAGACGATGGCGATGACCATGGCAACCAGCCCCACGGCCAGCGACACGCGACCGGCCAGCATCACGCGGGGCAGCATGTCGCGGCCCAACTGATCGGTTCCAAGGGGAAAGCGCAGCGACGGGGTCTGGTTCTTGAGCTTGATCGCCTCGGAGACTTTCAGATGTTCGGGGATCCACAGATAGGGCCCGATCAGCACGGCCAGGATCAGTATGGCCAGGACGACAAGGCCAAAGACCGCCCCCTTGTGGGTGCGAAACTGCGCCCAGATCGCGTGGACTTGCGACGGGGGCTTGGGCAGGGCGGCCTCAGTCATAGCGGATCCTCGGGTCAAGAAAGCCGTACAGGATATCGGCAATCAGGTTGAAGACGACGATCAGCACCGCAAAGATGAAGGCCAGGGTCTGCACCATGGGCAAGTCATTGGCATGGATGGCGCCGATCAGCGCGGCCCCGATGCCATTCACCCCGAACAGGTTTTCCGTGATGATCGCCCCGCCAAAGATCGCCGGAATGCCCAGTGCGATGACCGTGACAACCGGTATCAGCGAGTTGCGCAGCACGTGTTTCAGCACGACAACACGTTCGGACATGCCCTTGGCGCGGGCGGTGCGGACGTAGTCCTGGCTCATGTTTTCCAGCATGGAGGACCGCATGTAGCGGCTGATTGCGGCGGCATTGGCCAGTCCCAGCGTCATCACCGGCATGGCCATCTGGCGCAACTGTTCCTTGAAGCTGGCCCAGTCCGTCACATCAAGCGTCGTGTCATATTTTGTCGGGAACCAGCCCAGCCAGATCGCAAAGACAATGATGATCACGGTGCCGGTAAAGAAAGTGGGCACCGAAAAGCCCACCATGGCGATGAACGTGCCCAGTTGGTCGAACCAGGAATACTGACGATAGGCCGAATAGATGCCGATGGGCACGGCGATCATGATGCCCACCAGATAGGCCGTGCCGATCACGACAAGGGTCTGGGGCATCCGTTGGCCGATGATGGTGAAGACCGGGGCGCGCGACTGCCAGCTGAGAATCCGCTGTTCGTTCCCTGCCAAGGTGGAGCCGAACCAGCCATCCATCAGCGTGGCAGGTTCGACCCAGAAGAACTGACGCAGCCACAGGAAATAGCGCACGAAAACCGGCTGATCCGCGCCAAGGGCCGCAATCATCTTTTGGCGCACTTCAAGGGGGACGGTCAGGGGTATTTCGGACAAGGGTGATCCGGGGGCCAGATCGACCAGAAGAAAGATCACGATACTGATGACCAGAAGCGTCGGTATGGCCAGCATGAGCCTGCGAAGCGTGAAGGTGAGCATGGGCTGCGGCGCCTTGGGTCAGAAGTATGAGAAGGGGTGGCGGGGCCCGTTGAGGCCCCGCCATTGGATATCACTTGACGCGGTACCAGTCGGCCACGTTCCACAATTCGGTATCCCAGGCGTTGATCGCCACGCCGCCCAGGGCATTCGAATGGGCCGAAAGCGTGCCGCGATGCACCAGCGGGATCTCGGTGAAGCTGTCCTGGGTCATCATGTCGTTCAGCACCTTGGCGATTTCCTGGCGCTTGGCCGGGTCCGCGGCCGCCGACAGTTCCGCCCATTTGGCGTCATAGGCCGCATCGCAGAACCGGTTGATGTTGTCGCCCTGCCACTGGCTGTCGGGCGATGGGATCTTGGAGCAGAGGCTGCCCGACAGGAAGCTTTCCGGGTCGGTGCCGTCGAAGTTGTTGGTGAACATTTCGATGTCGGCATAGAACTTCTGATAGGTGTCGGGCGAACCCGCATCCCCACCAAAGAACACGCCGGGATCGATCGCTTTCAGTTCGACATCGACGCCGATCTCGGCCCACCAATCCTTGTTCAGGGCCTGGAAGTCCTGACGGATCGGGTTGACGGTGGTCTGGTACAGGAAGTGCAGCTTGACGCCGTCCTTTTCACGGATGCCATCCGCGCCCACGACCCAGCCCGAAGCTTCGAGCAGCGCCTTGGCGCCTTCGATATCCTGGGTCAGGCAACCGGCGTTGTCTGACACGAAGGCCGGCGGGTTCGGCACGATGTTGCAAGTGGGCGATCCGCCTGCACCATAGCCCACATCCGACAGGATCTGACGGTCGATGGCCATGGACAGGGCCTTGCGCACATTGATATCCGACAGGATCGGGTGGGGATGCTTGACGGTCGAACGCTCGCCCTCTGGCAGATCGGCCGAGGGGTCGGTCAGGTTGATCTCAAGCCGCTCGACCGAGGTGCCGAAGGCCACGACGAACTGGCCCTTGCCCGCCGCCGTCATCGCCGCCTGGCTGTCGGGCGGGATCTGGGTGTTCCAGGCATAGTCGAACTCGCCCGTCTCCATCACGGCGCGGGCCGAGCCTTCGGCATCGCCGCCGCCCTTGATGACGGCTGTCGCGAAGGCGGGCTTGGCCGGATCGCGGTAGTTCGGGTTGGCGGCCATGGACACGGTGTCATTGACGGTAAAGCCCGTGACCATGAAGGGGCCGGTGCCGATGGGCATGTTGTTCTTGTCGGTGCAGGTCGGGGCCGCGGCACCGATGCAGGCCTCGAACTGGGCTTTCTGGATGATGGG